>NZ_LFRO01000014.1:0-33910 GCF_001512385.1 Methanoculleus sp. DTU007
CTCGATACGGGGCGTGCAGGGCGGGCGAATCTGACGATTGTGTTTGGGGTTCCTCCCCCACATTAGACTTTTTTGCATCCAGGTTAATCATCCCGGAGTATGGAGAGGATCTCTATGCATCTCTCTACCGCACCGCAATCTCTACCTGCGGCAACCCATCCCGGATGGAGGATTTGGCCACCTTGCCGCGAGGTGATCGCGAAATGAAGTACTACCCGGTTCAGTCTGGATATCCGCCGTACCCCGCAGTAAATCTGGCAATTGAAGCGGTTTTTGCTGAGCACGGGAGAGGTAACGTTCAGATGCCGCCTAAGGTCTACGTGACGTTTGTTGAGAGGGGGGACTTTAGGACGATGCCGGCCTACCTTCCTGCGCTCGGAATTGCCGGAGTCAAGATCGTCAACGTTCACCCGCACAACCGGGCGCGAGGACTTCCTACCGTGATGGCGCTCACGGTGCTCATCGACGTGGAGACCGGTATGCCGAAGGCGCTTGTCAACGCCACCGAACTTACGGCAATGCGTACCGGGGCGGCGGGAGCTGTCGCGGCAAAGCACCTCTCACCCTGGGATTCCGTCAGCCTGGGCGTCATCGGAGCCGGACGGCAGGCGGAGGCGCTTGTCGATGCGACGGCTGCAGCGCTCAAGATCGAGGAGATCCTGGTCTGGAGTCAGACGGAGAAGAGTGCAGAAGCGTTTGCTACCAAATATTCCGAATACAATGCTCGTGCCGTCTCGATTGAGCGCGCCTGTGACTGCGACGTGCTATTTACGACGACACCGTCGACCAAACCGATCGTGAAAGCCGACTGGATCCGCGAGGGGACGCATATCAATGCCATCGGCGCGGATGCTCCCGGCAAACAGGAGCTGGATCCTGCGCTCCTGCTAAAATCTGAGGTTTTCGTTGACGATCTCGGTCAGGCGGTTCACTCTGGAGAAGTGAACGTCCCGATCAGCACCGGGATCTACAATGCGGCGCAGATTGCGGGAACCCTCGGCGAGGTGGTTATCGGAAAGATTGGGCGGTCGTCTCCTGAAGCGATCACGATATTCGATTCCACAGGGCTTGCCATACAGGACCTCGCCATCGCTGCTCTCGTCGTGCGGGAGGAGGACGGATACGAACTGCCGTTCCCCTGACTGGCGCCAGTTAAGTCCGCTCACCGGCCCCGGGTGGTCATCGGCGATCTGTGTCTTGTGATATGCGCGCTGCTCTAGCCGGTACCAAAACTCGCAACTTTTTCCTGAAGGCACCTATGATTGAGCACGCCACGCCCGGAACAGCCGACGAAGCGGCCTCCTGTAATCTAAAAAAAGCGGTCCTGGGAAGGATCATCGAGCCCATCCCAGCGTTTATTTGAGTGTTACTCGTCTTTCTGGGGTTGTGCGAAGGCTTTCCAGACCTTTTCTCGGTAGATGGGACCACTGTTGTATGTGCAGAACGGGATCAGACGGCCGTCTGGAGTCGCGTAGTGGATACAGCAGCGCTCCACCCGGGAGAGGTCGTAGTTGTAGTTGTCCATGAAGTGCATCGTGCCGATGAAGAGGGCATTCCAGTGGAACTCTCGCAGGGCCTCGAAGTTCTGCATCACGAGCGTCTTTCCGATCAGTTTCAGGAACTCCCCGGTATTCTTCTGTTCCGCCTTCCTCGTTGAATTGTAGAGATCCTTGACGCCCTCGACGAGGGTCATATACTTATTCAGCGACCCGCCTTTCGAGAGTTTCGTCTTCATCTTCTCGACCGACTCAAAGAAGGCATCGACATCCACCATCTTGTTAATCGGAACCATTCCCTCATCAGTGACGAAGACGTACGTCGCTGCTCCGCAGTGCTGGTGCGTGGTGAACGTGACCTGGGGTTTGCCGGTATATGCCTCAACGAGTTCGGAGATCGGGACGACACAGGGCACAGGATAGAAGTAATCTTTCTTGATAACGCCGCCTGTCTGCTCCTCGATCCGCTCTGTAAGTTCCGGGATGGTTATCCGCTCTTTCCTGACGTCATCCTCACTCGCCGCCCCGGTGAACGCCACCGGCTGGAAGTTGACACCCCGGATGGTCTTGATATGCTCTGCTGCATATCTGATGATGTCGCCCACCTCATGGTCATTTCTGCCCTTGATGACCGTGGGCACCAGCACCACTCCCAGACCGATCTTTTCGCAATTTTCTATGGCACGCTTGTCGCTTGCGATCTTTGTATTGGTCTCTTTGGTTATGCCGTCAAAGTGCAGGTAGACTGTGGAGAGTCCCGCCTCTTTCAACACTCTGGCGTAATCAGGCTCTTGCGCAAGCCGAATACCGTTTGTCGCGATCTGAACCTGATACAGCCCAATCTCTTTCGCCTTTCTGATGAGGTCGGGGAGATCCTCACGCAGCGTCGGTTCACCGCCTGAGAACTGGACGGCTGGTGTGGGGACGGGTTTCTCCTCGCGCAGCATGCGGAGCATTCCGACAACCTGATCATAGGTTGGCTCGTAGACGAAACCACATGCTCGGGCATTTGCAAAGCAAAAGTCGCAATTGAGGTTGCACCGGTTTGTCAGGTCAATGTTTGCAAGCAACGTCGTTGACCGATGATTCTGACAGACACCGCAGTCGTGAGGGCATCCTGCGGGGGACGTGGTCGTCTGCGGGTTTAAAAGTCCTTTCCCGATACGCTCATAGGCGTCGAATCGCTTGTACATCTCCGCGTCCGACCAGTAGAGGGCCCGGTACATGCCGTGCTCAGAGCAGGTACGGACCAGCCAAACCTTTCCCTCCTCCTCAACAATCTCGGCGTCGAGCACGCGACCACATGTTGGGCAGAGGCTCTTTGTCTTTTTTATTAGCATTCTCTCACCGTGCCCATCTTTCCGTATCTCATACTTCGACACTTTAATCTTTATATTTACTGATTATACTGAACATTGACGATTGTTAATACGGACATGGGATACTGGGTCATAGCGCTATTTGCGGCGTTATGGGCTATGCTTCCGGCATATGTGCCGAATTCAGCGGCTGCAGTCTTCGGCGGCGGGACCCCAATCGACTTTGGTAAGACATGCGGTGATGGCAGGCGAATCTTCGGCGACGGTAAGACCTACCGAGGATTCTTCGGCGGTGTACTCTGTGGGGTGCTGGTCGGTCTCATACAGATCTGGGCGTGGAGAGCATTTGACCTGACAGCTCTTCCCCACCAGACCATCCTCTCCGTTACGCTGCTTTCGTCAGGCGCGCTCCTTGGCGATCTTGCCAAGAGCTTCCTGAAGCGGAGGCTGGGCAAGGAGCGGGGCGAGTCCTGGTTCCTGGCCGATCAGTATGACTTAGTTATCGGTTCCTTTCTGCTCATCCTCCTGATTTACCCCCAGTGGTTGTTCGAGAATATTACCTTACCCATTGCAGTCTGGATCATCATCATGACACCTCTGCTTCACCGAATAGTGAACATTATCGGCTACTACATCGGAGTTAAAGACGTACCATGGTAAACCCAATCGCGAAACTGTTGATTGAGAGCAGGGCTATCGAGTTCGGGGACTTTGTCCTCGCGTCCGGAGCCAGAAGTTCTTATTACATCGACATCAAAGCTGCAACAACAAATCCTACGGTTCTTGCAGCAATCGGAGAAGCCATTGCCAAAGATCAGGAGTTTGATACGGTGGCTGGAGTGGCCGTCGGTGCTGTCCCGATTGCTGTCGCCGTCTCGCTTGCAAGCGGGCGACCCTACGCAATCATCAGGAAAACGGAAAAGGATCACGGCAAGGCCGGGACGATCATCGGCGACGTGAGCGGCAAAAACGTACTGCTCGTTGAGGATGTGACCACATCCGGAGGAAGCGCCCTCTATGGGATTGAAGCGCTGCGTGCCGCAGGCGCCCATGTCGACCGGGTGGTGACCGTTGTTGACCGGGAAGCGGGCGCTGATAGGGCGCTTGCTGAAATTGGCGTATCGCTTATGGCGCTTGTGCGGGTCAGTGAGCTACTGAACGGATAAACATTTTTTTCGAGCAGGCGAATATGATGGATATGAAAGTACTCGTTGTAGGTGGTGGTGGCAGAGAGCATGCGATCACCAGGGCGCTTTCCTGCAACAGGGACGTGAGAATATTTTCTGTTATGGCACGCAAGAATCCGGGAATATTCCGGATTGCAGAGCGAACGCTCCTTGAAAAAGAGACCAATATTCAAGAGATAATACGGTTTGCCACCGAGAACGCGGTTGACGTTGCGGTCATCGGGCCAGAGGCGCCCCTTGAAGCAGGTATCGTCGATGGTCTTGCGGCGGCAGGGATACCGTCTCTCGGACCGAC
The DNA here is from genome assembly GCF_001512385.1 of Methanoculleus sp. DTU007. Classification (NCBI taxonomy): domain Archaea; kingdom Methanobacteriati; phylum Methanobacteriota; class Methanomicrobia; order Methanomicrobiales; family Methanomicrobiaceae; genus Methanoculleus; species Methanoculleus sp. DTU007. The sequence continues at coordinate 4,298 of NZ_LFRO01000014.1, forward strand.
GCGTGCCGCGGCCCGGATTGAAACCGATAAAGCGTTCTGTCGCCGGCTGATGGAGCGGCACGGGATCGAGGGATGTCCTGAATACCAGGTCTTCCACGACCCCGAGGAGGCTGGGCAGTTCATCGAGACCTACAACGGCGATCTCGCCATTAAGCCGATCGGCCTGACCGGGGGGAAGGGTGTGCGGATCATGGGCGAGCACGTCGATGCAGCGGGTGCTATTGAGTACGTCCGGGAGATCGGCGGAAACGTCGTGCTTGAGGAGCGGCTCATCGGGGAGGAATTCACCCTTCAGGCGTTTGTCGATGGCGAACACCTGGTGCCCATGCCGCTCGTGCAGGATCACAAGCGTGCATACGAGGGGGATGTGGGACCAAATACCGGCGGGATGGGATCATACTCCCTGCCAGACCACATGCTCCCCTTCGTCTCCCAGTCCGACTATGAGAAAGCACTCCAGATTATGAAGGATACAGTCGCTGCCATGCGCGCCGAAGGGACTCCGTACAAGGGGATCCTCTATGGCCAGTTCATGAACACCCGCGACGGTCCTAAGGTCATCGAGTTCAACGCCCGTTTCGGAGATCCTGAGGCAATGAACGTTCTCTCCCTCCTTGAGTCCGATTTCACCGAGATCGTCTATCATGTTACTGAGGGAAACCTCTCGCCGTCGGATGTCCGGTTTGCTCGTAAAGCGACGGTCTGCAAATACCTCGTCCCCGAGGGTTATCCGGCGGCCCCGGTAACAGGCGCGCCTCTCACCCTCGGGGATTACGGCGACGCTCTCCTATACTATGCAAATGTTGAGGAGCGGGACGGGACGCTCTACACCCTGACGTCACGGACGCTCGCGTTCGTCGGGAGGGGCGATACACTTGAGGAGGCTGAGGCGATAGCCGAGAAGGCGGCATCCTCCGTCGTTGGTCGTGTCTTCCACCGCAGGGATATCGGCACCCGTGAGATCCTCGAGAAGCGGTGCCAGCATATGAGGGAGATTGCATGAAAAGGGACTTCCTTTCGATCATCGATATCGACAAAGACGAACTGGAGAGTATCATCGCCGACGCAAAGCACCTGAAGCGGTTGAAGCGCTCAGGGACCGCGCACGAATATCTCAAAGGAAAAAGCCTTGCGATGATCTTTGAGAAGGCGTCCACCCGCACCCGGGTCTCGTTCGAGGTCGGGATGACCGATCTCGGCGGCCATGCACTCTTCCTGAACCCGCAGGATATGCAGCTTGGGCGTGGTGAGGAACTCCGGGATACGGCACGAGTACTTGCCCGCTATGTCGATGCCGTGATGATCCGTGCCTACAGTCACGCCACCATCGAGGAGTTCGCCCGTTACTCGACTGTCCCGGTCATCAACGGGCTCTCCGACCGGCTGCACCCCTGTCAGGTTCTGGCTGATATAATGACCTTGAGCGAGCGGTTCCGGGACCTCCACGACTTAAAACTCGCCTGGATCGGGGATGGCAACAATGTATGCAACTCATGGATCCTCTCCTCGTCCCTGACCGGGATGGAGATTGTGGTCGCAAGCCCCAAGGGCTACCAGCCAAAAGATGCGATCATCGAGCAGGCGCGGGCGCGGGGCAGCCGGGTCAGCGTCGTCACGGATCCTGCTGACGCAGTTAGGGATGCGGACATCCTCTACACCGATATCTGGGTCTCCATGGGCGATGAGCAGGAGCGTGCGGAACGCCTGCGGGCCCTCAAGAACTATACAATAGACTCCCGCCTTCTTGAACTGGCGTCACCCGATGCTCTCGTGATGCACTGCCTCCCTGCCCACCGGGGCGAGGAGATCTCCGATGAGGTGATGGAAGGGCCGCAGAGCATCGTCTGGGACCAGGCTGAGAATCGGCTCCATGCACAGAAGGCTCTCCTGGTGCGGCTGATTGCCGGCGAAATGCCGAAGACGGATTAAACCATCTCGCGACCGCTCCACCCGCAAGTTCAACGGGGTGGAGTCGATCCTGGATACCCCTGATCTGTTGCCGCGGATCCCTGATTGAACCCGGCCGCAGACTTTTTTTTGAGAGGTGAACACAATAACCCGGGACTATATCCTAGCCGGGTAATCCCGGTGCAGCGATTCAAAAAAAAGTGTATTTATTCCGCGATGAACTCTTTGAGTTGCTCAAAGAGGTATTTTTGCACCTCTTCGACGACCTCTCTCTTGCCGCGGAATGCCAGTAACTCCCTCACATCCCCGTCCATATTTGCAAACGATAGTCTCTGCGGCCGCCGGACCACTTCAACGTCGTACTTCTCGACGACATCGTAGATCATCTTCCTCGGCACGCCCGGGGGGACAAGCAGATCAAACAGTTCTTCATCAGCCATTGCTACCAGATCCTACTTTCCTATTTTGATCCGGCGGGACATAATACATGGCCCTCCCCGGACTCCGCCGAGCGGGGCCTTGGGTTTACCGAGAGAGTTCATACACCGCCCCATCAGCGCCGCTCCCCGGGCAAGACCATCGTCTACAAAGACCAGGTGGTCGTTTGGGTTATCATAGAGGTTCCGCTCCATGATCCCCTCGAGGATATACTCGGGTTTTCTCCCAGAGATTGCCGCCCTTCCGGTGAATCCGATCGATGAGTTCGGTGGGACCATTCCCTTCTCGACGGCAACATCGATGAGCCGGAGCGCCATCCTCGCACAGACCCTGTCAACGACCTCGGCCAGCATTCCCGTGCCGTGCTCCTGGTAGATCTCATGCCCGATCTCCTCGAGCACGGGCATATCGCTGCCGTTGACACCGCAGTCACACCCGATGAGAGCGACGCCCGACTTGTCGGCTACGTCGGCACAGACCGGGACCCGCCCAAACCTCGTCCTGTCGGGTGGAACGATGCGAATATCGATATGCTCGTGGCACCGATCGACGTACTCCTCGACGATGGAGCGTTTCCGGCCTCCGAATGCGCCCTTGATGCTGTGGTCGCCAAAGAGGTCGAGGGCTGTTCCAGTCCGCTCCTTCACAAGCCCGGTTCCACGGACGATCGAGTCGGGGATGGCGCCGGCAAGCCCGCAGAAGTTCCCGATCGTCTGGGCGAACGGGTTCGGATCGTCCGGGGCGACATCGCTCGTGATCCGGCCATCCAGCGTGGTCCCGAAGTCGATCGATATGCAGGGATTCCGGAAGTCGACCGGCGTCCACTTGGCCCCCTCCTTGATGCCTGCCATCGCGAGTTCCCCTTCCATCTCGTTTGCAACCATCTCAACGCCGGTGCACCCTACCGGCGGCACCACGCCAGCGACGGCACCGACAAAGACCAGTTTATCTGCAAACGAGTACGGTCGGAGTTTCGGGGGGAGGTTGTCGATCGACATCGGCGGCGTCATCTTCCGCGGAGGGACCCCCGCCGCAAGACAGCCGTTCGCAAGAGCGATGATGAAGTCCCCGACCTGGTCCGGGGAGTCCATCGCCGCCACAACGCCGGTGCTCCTGACGACGAAGTCGAGATCATCCTTGATACTCAGGTGTGCCTCGTTGTGGCACTGGATCAGAGTATCACGCACCAGTTCCGTGACCGACTCCCTTGTTAACTTCGTGCCGTCCAGAGTCTCCCCAAAGATCGTCTCACCCGGCTTTGGGGGTCGGACGTCGCGGCTCATAGTCACGGTCTTGTTGATGATATACGATCTGCCCGTCTCGAGGTTCGTGCCGGTCAGGATGCACTTGGTCGTCGTATTGCCCATCTCGACGGATGCCACGATAAAATAGGGCTTCACCCGGTACTCGGGAACACCTGCACCCGCTCCATGGGAGATAGATGGTGGAGGGGGGCTCTCGACGATATGCGGAGTAGGTTTGAAAAAGCGCTCCAAAAATCGGGCACACATAGTAGTTTTTTTCCCGTCTCTTACTTTATATCTTTCCATGCCCGCATACGGTATCGGGACTCAGAAAAGATAAGCCGCTCAAAGGATCTCTTGATCCGGGCCAAGGAACAGGACGATGGCATTTTATGGAGTGTTTGCAGAATTTGCTGGATTCGCCAGTCAGAGGCGGGTGTAGTCAAGCATAACTTCAGGTCTGCTTAAACTCCTCCCTATGCAGCCTTCGCGCCCTCGTTGCACCTGAATCGTTCACTACGCCCACTATCGACTCACAAAACGGCGCAAAAGACGTGGTATTTACGATTGAATGATTCTGTTGTACTCTGAAAATGCAAAACTCGCGCGATTGTTAACCATACTCCACATGACGACGCCATTGGCAGAGGTGTTATATACGCACAGCACGGATAACCAGACTATCGGACGGGTTGAGGCACCCCGCCGTGCCCGATCCGCCCCCCAGGATGGTGAATCGCATGGTTGCGCTTTCAGGCGAAGTTAAGGAGATATTTACAAAGACCAAAGTCATGCCGATGGCCACTGCTTCAAAGAGCGGCGTCCCGAACGTGGCGCCAATGGCATCGATCCAGCTCGCGGCCGACGACACAATCTGGATTATGGATAATTACATGGTAAAGACGCTTGAAAACCTCAAAGAAAATCCTCTTGTTGCTCTCTACTTCTACGACCAGGACTCCAAACGGTGCTTCCAGATAAAAGGCTCAGCCGAGATCCGGACCTCCGGCCCGGAGTACGAAAAGTTCCGCGATCAGATGAAGGCAAAGAACGATAAGTTCCCGGCGAAGTCCCTCATCATCATCAAGATCACCGACGTCTTCGAGTGCACGCCGGGAAAAGAGGCGGGGAAGAAGGTGCTGTAAGCACCTCTCTCAGCACTTCTTGAGGTTTTTGAGCAGGCGTGCCTGCAGTCCAAAGAAATGCGAGAACCCAACAGCGTAATTCTGATCGATCGTCTTCGAGTCGAAGGAGACCAGATCGTCTGAGTAGAGCGCGGCATCCGAACTCCGACCGAGGACCTTGACGCTGCCTTTATAGAGACCGACGTCCACGGTGCCGTTCATCCGCTCCTGCGTTGTATCGATGAATGCGGTTAAAGCGTGGAAGAGCGGCTCGTGCACAAGCCCCATATAAGCGAGTTCGGACCACTTGTCGTCGACGATATGCTTGAACGCGAGTTCCGAACGGGTCAGGACGAGGTGCTCGAGGTCCCGGTGCGCGGCAAGGAGAACGGTTGCGGCCGGGTGTTCGTAGATCTCGCGGGCCTTCAAGCCCAGGATCCGGTCCTCGACCATGTCGTTGCGGCCGACGCCGTTTCTGCCTGCAATCTGGTTCAGCTCCCGGATCAGGGCGATGCCGGGGAGCCTCTTGCCGTTGAGGGCAACCGGGACACCTTTCTCGAACTCGATCTGAATCTCTTCCATGGTATCCGGGGCGTCTTTTGGCGATACAGTCCAGGCGTAGATCTCCTCGGGCGGGTGGAAGGCCGGATCCTCGAGTTTGCCTCCCTCTATGCTCCGGCTCCAGCAGTTCTCGTCGACACTGTAGGGCTTCTCCTTTGCTACGGGAACCGGAATGTTGTGCTCCTGTGCATAGCAGATCTCCCACTCGCGTGTCAGGTTCATCTCCCGCATCGGTGCGATGATATCGTAGCCTGCGGACCGGAAGATGAAGTCAAAACGGAGCTGGTCGTTTCCTTTTCCGGTACAGCCGTGTGCAATCTTCGAGGCGCCTTCCTGCTGTGCGACCTTTACGATCTCCTCGGCAATCAGCGGGCGTGCGAGCGCCGTGCCCATCGGGTAACCCTCATACGACCCGTTCGCTTTTATCGAGGGGAAGATACAGTCGGATATAAACTTCTCTTTGGCATCGATAGTGTAGTGCTTGTCCGCGAGCATCTGGCCTTTCTCTGTTGCCCGGACGATCTCCTCCTCGGGCTGGCCAACGTCGACTGCGACGGTTATGATCTCATCGAATCCATAGTGCTCGCGCAGGAGGGGGATACAGACGGAGGTATCGAGGCCTCCGGAAAATGCAAGGACGACTTTTCCCTTTTCCATGGTACTGATCTCCGCGTTCTTGATCTCAGTCAGTCAGACTGTCTGGAGTAATCTACAATTGTATGACCTTTCACACAATAAAAGAAATGGTATGGACGGGCACACTGGGTGGAATCTGAGCCTTTTTCAGTATCTCTTGGGGCTCGGGGATATCTGGGAGTATGTGCCTGAGGGGTATAGATGAGCCTGCCTAGGCATCAGGATCCTATTGCGCGACTGGGACTTCCAGTGCAGATGAGCGAAAGTTCGGAATCTGGGAAAATGGACATAATATGAGGAATAATTCTCAAACTGTGAGTGAATTACGGGATGGCGCTCATGATTATATTCTATCTCAAAAAACTCCAAAAAATGGCGTAAAAATAAAAATAATTCTGAATATAGAGTCTTTTGGATAAACAAAAATTATAAAATAGATGAAATAGTAATTGTGAAAACTGGAGGGTTTCGTTATTTTTGAAAAGTTACCCGTAGGGGACACAAAATTATTACAACCAATAATCAGCGTCAGAGATCTGACCAAAGTATTCGGTGAGAATCCTGAAAAAGTGCTGGCACTCCATCGTTCCGGACGCTCAAAACAGGAGATTTATGAAGAGACAGGTATGACGCTGGCCCTCAATAATGTCTCGTTTGAGGTTATGCCGGGCGAGACATTCGTCCTGATGGGGTTGTCCGGGAGTGGAAAATCAACGCTTCTGCGCTGTATCAACCGGCTCATCGACCCAACTGAGGGCGAGGTATGGATCGACGGCAAAAATATTGTCGAGATGAACCGCGAGGAACTCCGGGAGATCCGGCGGCGGAAGTTGGGTATGGTCTTTCAGAACTTTGCTCTCCTCCCACACCGGACGGTCCTTGATAATGTCGCTTTTGGTCTTGAGATCCAGGGTGTACCGGTAGAAGAGCGCCGCAAGAAAGCCGAAGAAACGCTCAAATTAGTGGGACTCGGCGGTTATGGGGAAAGCATGCCCAGTGAACTCTCCGGTGGCATGAAGCAGCGTGTTGGGCTTGCCCGTGCCCTCACGAGCGACCCCGATATCCTCTTGATGGATGAGGCGTTCAGTGCCCTCGATCCCCTCATCCGCAGGGATATGCAGGATGAACTGCTCGATCTTCAGCAGCGGCTCAGCAAAACGATCATCTTCGTCACCCACGACCTGGATGAGGCTTTGAAGCTCGGCGACCGTATTGCCTTGATGAAAGATGGTGCGATCGTGCAGATCGGGACACCTGAGGAGATCCTGACGAATCCCGAGAACGCTTACGTCGAGAAGTTCGTCACCGACGTCGACCTGACAAGGGTCCTCTCGGCAAGCGACGTGATGCGCCACCCCGAACCGGTCGCCCGGTGCACCGCGGGACCGAGGGTTGCCCTGCACCTCATGGAAGAGCACGATATCGGGAGCGTATTTGTGGTCGACCGCGATCGCCGCCTCAAAGGTCTCGTTACGCTCGAAGATACTCTCAAAGCAGTACGTGCGGGCAAGGGGCTTGAGGAGATCATCAACACCGAGATCCCGACCGTGGCGCTTGACACCCCACTTACCGACATCATATCAGTAATCGCCGGGAGTCCTTATCCTGTTGCGGTGGTTGATGACGAAAACAGACTTCGGGGATTAGTATTCCGGGGTGCCATACTCGCTGCCCTGGCACGAAAGGGGGAGGATATCAATGCAACTGCCTAAACTCCCTGTGGGAGATGCAATTGAAGCGCTCGTGGACTGGATCGAGCAGTACTTCGGCTGGTTGCTTGATGGGGTCAGTGATGCGCTCGGATTCCTCATCAGCGGACTGCAGGATCTCCTGCTCGCTATACCGGCGCCGGTCCTGATCGTCCTTGTAAGCGTGCTGGTCTGGTTCGTCACCCGGCGCGATATCAAACTGGCGGCACTCACGGCGCTCGGTCTGTTGCTGATCTGGAACCTCCAGCTCTGGAATCTCGCCATGCTCACCCTGGCGCTCGTCCTTGTCTCAACAGGTCTTGCGCTCGCGATATCGATCCCGCTCGGGATCGCGGCTGCAAGGAGTGAACCGCTGAATGCTGTACTCAGACCGATCCTCGACTTCATGCAGACGATGCCCTCGTTTGTCTACCTGATCCCTGCAGTGATCTTCTTCGGCCTCGGGAACGTGCCGGGGACCATCGCGACGGTCGTCTTTGCGATGCCGCCGGCGCTGCGCCTCACCAACCTTGGGATCCGACAGGTGCCCAAGGAGTTGATCGAGGTTGCGGATGCCTTCGGCTCAACACCCGGCCAGAAACTTCTCAAAGTGCAACTTCCGGTTGCTCTGCCCACCATCATGGCCGGGGTGAACCAGTGCATCATGCTTGCCCTCTCGATGACCGTCATCGCATCGATGATCGGAGCAGCGGGTCTTGGGTATCAGGTGCTTGTGGGCATCCAGCGGGTAGACATTGGTATGGGATTTGAGGCGGGGCTCGCTATCGTGATCATTGCGATCATCCTTGACCGGATCACCCAGAATCTTGTACCCCAGCACGAGAACCAGTGATCCATCTCAATATTATTTTTGAGGGGAACGGGAGGCTGGCTCATCTTCCGGCATTCATCGTCATATTGACCGAAGAGACGGCGGATGATCAGCGTATAATAGAGGGGATCGTCGTCATATCTCCGTTCAAATCTCGTTTCAAAAAGGCTTCATTCGCCAATCGGAACTCGTAAAACCTAAATAATGTTACATCTATATGTTGAATCGGTCAACATCTGGCCTTTTTGCCCTGGGGTGCAAGCAAGCCAGGAGTGGCATACTTCGCCACCTCTGCTTATGTCCAGACTGCTGGTAACTTGCTGCCAAGCTGGATTGTTTGTGAGAATCCGGAACCCCACACAAGCCGGATTCTGAACGCGATCTATTCGCTGAAAGCGAATAGATACCGATGTTGAGGTAAAATCATGAATCGAAAANNTGCTCTGTCTCTTCTCTGCCGGTTGCACCGGCACACAGGCAACTGAGCCCAAGAAAGAGATCAGGATCGGCTATGTCACCTGGGACTGTGCCATCGCGAGCAGCAACGTGATGAAACTGGTCTTTGAGGAAGCAGGATACGACGTCGAACTGATTGCCGTCGATGCAGGACCGCTCTTCCAGGCGCTTGCAAGTGGGAGCGTCGACTTTACGACAACCGGATGGCTCCCCCACACGCATGAGCACTACTGGGAGCAGTACGGCGACCGGATCGATTATGTCAAGGAGAACATCCCCGGAGCGGCACGTATTGGGCTTGTTGTTCCGACCTACGTAACCATCGACTCGATTGAGGAGATGAACGGCGTGGCCGATCAGTTCGGCGGCAGGATCGTGGGCATCGAGCCTGGTGCGGGGATCATGACCCGGACCGAACAGGCCATCGATGAGTACGGCCTCAACTATGAACTGGTTGCAAGCAGCAGTGCCGGTATGGCAGCTGAGCTCTCCTCCTCCATCGAGCGCGAGAAATGGGTCGTGGTGACCGGGTGGTCGCCGCACTGGAAGTTCGGCCGCTATGACCTCAAGTTCCTCGATGATCCGAAGGGTGTCTACGGTGGGGCCGAGGATATCGTGACCCTCGCAAGACAGGGTCTCGCGACTGACGACCCGGAGGCTTATGCGATCCTCACCCGGTTTGAGTGGACCGGCGAGGATATCGCCACGGTCATGACCGATATCGCTGACGGCATGTCAGAAGAGGAAGCCGCACAGAAGTGGATTGATGCCAACCGCGACAAGGTTGATGCGTGGCTAGGGTACGCATAATCCTCCTTTTTTTGAGCAGAATCTTCCGGGATCTTTTCGTCCAGGTAGCTGATCCCAGAAACGGTGGATGAGAGCGATGAAAAAAAGTCTCCCGGGCCGGGTTACGCCAGCCCGTGGTAGTGCCCAAGCGGCTCGATGGTGATCTCCTCGCGCTTGATAGCATCAATCGCCATCGCAGCAGCGCGTGCCGCCTGAAGCGTGGTGATGTAAGGAATGCCGTAATCGACGGCCGCCCGCATGATCTGGATGTGATCCTGCCGGGACGCCTTATCTGCCGGGGTGTTGATGATCAACCGGATCCCGCCAGAGCGCATGACGTCGATGACGTTCGGTGATCCTTCCTGGACCTTCCGGACCAGATTCGCCTCAACGCCGTTCTGGGTGAGGAAATCGACCGTCCCGCTCGTACCATAGAGCGAGAGGCCGAGTTCCCGGAGCTTGCGCGCAATCGGGAGAAGTTCCTCCTTCTGATCGTCCGTCACTGATATGAAGATATTCCCGCTCGTCGGCAGGGTGTTGTCCGCAGCGGTGCTTGCCTTGTAGTAGGCGCGGCCGAAGTCGTAATCGATCCCCATCACCTCGCCGGTACTCTTCATCTCCGGCCCAAGGACGGTGTCGACGCCGGGGAGTTTGTTGAACGGCAGGAGCACTTCTTTCACCGCAACATGCTCGATCTTGGGCTCGACAATATTCATATCGGCAAGTTTCCGACCCACCATCACCTTCGCCGCAAGCTTCGCGAGGGGGATGCCCGTTGCCTTCGAGACGAACGGCACGGTCCGGCTTGCCCGTGGGTTTGCCTCGAGCACGTAGACGATGTCGTTCTGGACGGCATACTGGATGTTGATCAGCCCGACGACCCCGAGGCCGAGGGCAATCTTCCTTGTGTACTCCCGGACCCGCGCAATCACCGAGGGAGAGAGGGACTGCGGGGGGATGACGCAGGCCGAGTCGCCGGAGTGGACCCCGGCCCACTCGATATGCTCCATGATACCGCCGATCAGGACATCGGTCCCGTCACAGACCGCATCCACATCGATCTCGACGGCGCCCTGGAGGAAGGAGTCGATCAGCACCGGGTGTTTCCTGCTCACCCGGACAGCCTCTTTGATGTAACTCTCCAGTTCAGTCTCGTCGTGGACGAGTTCCATCGCCCGCCCGCCAAGGACATAGGACGGCCGAACCAGCACCGGGTAGCCGATCGATCGGGCAATCTCCCACGCTTCTTCCTCCGAATGCGCAGAAGAGTTCGCCGGGCTCGGGATACCGAGCTGGTTGAGGAGATGGCTGAATCGGTCTCGGTCCTCCGCCACATCCATGGCATCGGGCGACGTCCCCAGGATCTTCGTCGAGAGACCGAGGCGTTTGATCTCCGCCTCCAGGGGCACGGCCAGGTTCACCGAGTTCTGGCCCCCGAACTGGACCATGACACCGTAGTAGTTATCCTTTTTGAGGACATTTACGACATCCTCAAGTTGCATCGGCTCAAAGAAGAGCCTATCTGAGGTATCAGCATCGGTCGAGACCGTTTCTGGGTTATTATTGATGATATGGACCTCGATCCCTTCCTCCTCGCGGAGCGCCATCACCGCGTGGACGGTGCAGTAATCAAACTCGATCCCCTGCCCGATCCGGATCGGTCCGGAACCGAGGATCAGGATCTTCTTCGCGTCGCTCCTGGTGAGTTCGCACTCATCTTCCCACGTTGAGTAGAAGTAAGGGGTTGTGGCCGGGAACTCTGCGGCGCAGGTGTCCACCATCTTGTAGGTCGGGGTTCCAGCGATGGCCTCGATCTCGGCGGCGGTCTTCCCCGTGAGTGCCTGCAGTTCTTCGTTTGAGAAGCCGTAACGCTTTGCAACCTGGATATCTCCGGGTTCAAAGGCATTCTTGAGTTTCCATTCGAGATCCACGATGTTCTTGATCTTCTCAATGAAGAACGGCGCGATGGAGGTGAGGTTAGCAATCTCCTCGACCGTGAACCCCTCCCGGATGGCATCAAATAGACAGCCGAACCGCTCGTCCGTCGGAGATGTAAGGATCATCCGGATCTCGCTCGGGTTCGTATGCCGCTGCATATCGGTATCGATCGACCGGAGCGCCTTCTTGAACGCCTCCTCGACCGTCCGGCCGATTGCCATCACTTCGCCGGTGCTCTTCATCGCCGTGGTGAGCGTCCGGTCCGCCGACTTGAACTTATCAAACGGCCACCGGGGCACCTTTACCACCACGTAATCGATCGCAGGCTCGAATGACGCAGGGGTGACACCGGTCACGGGATTCATGATCTCGTCGAGCCGAAGCCCGATCGCGATCTTTGCTGCAACCCTGGCGATCGGGTAGCCGGTCGCCTTGGATGCGAGCGCCGACGATCGCGAGACCCGGGGGTTCACCTCGATGACCCGGTAATTGCCGTCGCGGTAGGCGAACTGGATGTTGCACCCGCCCTGGACGCCGAGAGCCCGGATAATCTTTATCGCGGCGGTTCGAAGCATCTGGAACTCATCATCGCGCAGGGTGAGGATAGGTGCAACGACGATGCTCTCGCCGGTGTGGATGCCCATCGGGTCGACATTCTCCATCCCGCAGACGATGATACAGGTATCGGCCGCGTCTCGCATCACCTCAAACTCGATCTCCTTCCACCCGGCGACGCTCTCTTCCACGAGGACCTGGTGGATCCGGGAGCGGGCAAGCCCTAACTCACAGATCCGCCGCATCTCCTCGGGTGTGTGCGCCACGCCGCCTCCCGAGCCGCCGAGCGTATATGCCGGCCTGATGATCGCCGGAAGACCAACTTCGCGAATAGCCTCGTCGATCTGGCTCATGCTCTCGAGGATCATGCTCCGGGGGACGGGTTCGCCGATGGCATTCATCAGGTCGCGGAACTGCTCCCGGTCTTCGCCGCGGTAGATTGCCTCGAGGGGTGTTCCGAGGATCTCGACGCCCTCAAGCGCACCCATCTCCGCGAGTTCTGCGGTCATGTTGAGAGCGGTCTGGCCGCCCATCCCGCTCAAGATTCCATCGGGCTTCTCTTTTTTGATAATCTTTGCAATGAGTTCGGCCTTCAGCGGCTCGATGTAGATAACGTCTGCAGTATCCGGGTCGGTCTGTATCGTCGCGGGGTTCGAGTTGACGAGGACGACCTCGACACCCTCCTCCCGGAGGGCGCGGCAGGCCTGCGAACCTGAGAAATCGAACTCGGCCGCCTGCCCGATCTGGATGGGGCCAGACCCGATGATGAGGACTTTTTTAATACGAGGATTCCTTGGCATGTTAGAGCCCCCTATAGATGCGGTCAAAGAAGCACATCTCCGTATCCCGGGGGCCGCTGTGCGCCTCCGGGTGGAACTGGACGCAGGTGATGTTGAGGTCGTCATCCTCGAACCCTTCAACGGTTCCGTCGTTCACGTTCCGGTATGAGACTATGCATCCCTCGGGCAGCGTCTCCTCGTCCACCGCAAACCCGTGATTCTGCGTCGTGATGTAGATGCTCCCGTCCCGGTAGCGAACCGGCTGGTTTGTCCCACGGTGACCAAACTTCATCTTGTAGGTCTCGGCACCGAGGGCGAGCGCTGCTACCTGGATACCCATGCAGATGCCGATGATCGGCACCTCACCCACAAGATCGCGGACGCACCTGATGGCGCTTGTTGCCCTCTTCGGATCGCCCGGTCCATTACTGATGAAGAGCGCATCAGGCTCTACTGCCATTACCTCGTCGGGTACGGCATTGTGCGGGAAGACGTAGATATCGGCGCCGCGAGATCTGAGACTCTCAAGGATATGCCGTTTTACACCGAGATCGATGACCGCAATCCGTTTTCCTGACCCACTGATCCGGTAGGGCTCAGGGCAGGAGACGCTCCCGATAAGATCCACCTCGCTGATCGGAGGGACCGCCCGAGCGCGCCGGACAGCCTCCTCACCATCCGTGCTTCCGACAATGAGAGAGGCCCGGAGCGTCCCGACCGTCCGGGTCTTTATCGTCAGGCTGCGGGTGTCGACGCCTGAGATCCCGAGCAGACCGTTCTCTTCAAAAAACTCCGCAACTGAAGGGCGCATTGCAGGCGCGCGAGCGATCTCGCGCGCGATGCAACCCCGCGCGTGCACCCGTGCGCTCTCAAAATTCTGATAATCTACACCATAATTCCCGATGAGAGGATACGTAAACATCAAAATCTGCCCGGCATAACTGGGATCAGTCAATGCCTCCATGTAACCGGTCATCTGCGTCGTGAAGACGAGTTCCCCGGAACATGTCCCCTCAACGCCAAAACCATCCCCTACAACAAATGTTCCGTCTTCAAGACCCAGAACCGCCTTCATGAATTACCATACCATGTGGATCGGATTCCGTATTAACGGTAATGACCGATCGCGCACCGCCCCCGGTCACCGCGTCTGAAACCTAAAACAAAGAGTCCCATAAACACGAAATATTGATGGCGGCCGAGCGCCAGATGGCATGCCGTGGGTGAGAGCGCGAGAGAGTTGACTGAGATCATCGAGACGCCTGAGGGGACGTTTACGGTCAAACTCACCCTCGATGACCTTGGGAGCATCTATCCTGGCATGATCCGGTACACGATCGAGGTCCTCCACGGCACGACGACAGTATACACCTACGCAATCAACTCCTACGAGGCGCCGCCGATCTCCCTCTTTGATACCCGGAAGGCGGCGGAGATCGTCTTTGCGCGGCTCGTTCACGACGTGGCCTCCCGCCCCGAGGCCTATGTGCGGCCACGTCTCTTCACCCGCCCGCTCCCGGGGACCGGCGCGGCCGACGTCGTCATTCTGCAGGGGAGTCCGCGCCGGTTCGGGAACTCCGCGAAAGTTGCGTCGTGGTGCTACGACGAGGCCACCCGTATGGGTCTCACCTCCCGGGCCTTTTATCTGCACGAGATGGATATCAGGCCATGTATCGGCTGTTACGTCTGCTACAACCATGGCTACTGTCCGGTTGATGACGATATGCCCGCGATCATCCGGGCGCTTGAGACCGCATCGGTCCTCGTCGTCTGCACCCCGGTCTACACCGGGACCGTCCCGGCTCCCCTCAAAGCGCTGATGGACCGCTGCCAATGGCTCCATGCCCGGGAGAAGATACTCGGGAAGGAGGTGCACGCCCGTGGGCTTCTCGTCACGGTCGCCGGCAGGCGGGGAGCCGAGCCATTCGTCTGTGTGACGCGTGTGGTCGACATGTTCATGAAGAACCTGGGGATCCGTCCCGCCGCACCGGTGCTGATCGGCGATCTCGACCGGGCGGGTGATGTAGGCGTGATTGCTGGAGCTGAGGACGATATCAGGGCGGCGTTCCGTGCTCTGCTCACTCCCCGGGACGAAGGATAATATAGCCCGAATCCCTCACCGAAGGTACATGGCAGAAGTGACTGTTGAGATAGTCGGGTTTATGGAGTCCGAATGCGGTCCGTTTCCCTGCGATGAGACGCGATCCTGCGGCCTTGAGACCTGCTACCCGTCAAATAGCCTGATGGACGCCGTCAGCGCCCTGCGTGATGAACTCCTCTACGATTACGGCGATAAGGTCGAGGTGAAGATGACGCTGCTCGACGATGAGATGCCCGACCACGTGAGGGAGATCATTGAGGAGCGTCACCCCCCCATCCCGATCATCCTCGTCAACGGGAGGCTGACGTCGATCGGGAGGATCTCGCTCGATCTGATAAAAGAAGAGATTGATTATGCCCTGGAGGAATCCTAGAATATCTTCTCCAGTTCTCCGGTCGCAAGATCGAAGTAGAGGCCGTGAACCCCAATTCGTCCCTCTTTTTCCGCAGCCTTGACCGTCGGGTAGGTGCGGAGGTGCTCAATCTGCAGGGCAACGTTCTCAATCTCGATCTCGCGCAGCCGGTACTTTTCCTCTTCGGGGGTCTTCGGCGCAGGGATCCTGGCATCAACCCGGTGTTTCGCCTCCATCGCGTTATTCAGCCAGAGCGGGATGTATACGTCATCGGTCTCATGGCCGAGCGCCTTCATAGCGCCGCAGTTCGAGTGCCCGCAGATGACGATATCCCCGACCTTGAGGTGGTTGACCGCGTATTCAAGCACTGTCGCGAAGTTCCAGTCGTGGATTGGGACAATGTTCCCGATATTGCGGTGCACGAAGATCTGGCCGGCTTTTGCGCCGGTTATGCGTTCGGGATTCACTCTTGAATCGGAGCATCCTATCCAGAGGACCTCTGGATGCTGGGCCGATGCAAGCGGGCCGTAATGTTCTGGGTCCTTTGCAAAGTCTTCCTTTACGAAGCGCTTGTTGCCCTCAAGAAACTTCTCAATCATCCGTAAACTCCGTCGTCAATATTGGCGACCGTCCTGGACGGATGCGCCTACCGTGGAGGTTGCGTCCTGAGATTAAAAACATATTCGCCGGGATGTTGCAAAGAGATGGCCAAAGATAAAGGCAGTAACCTGCTGGATTTTGCTTCAGGCATTTATGAACACTCCTGTTCGTCAACGTGCGGTTTAGGGATGCAGGGTACAAAATCATCGCGATTATAGGGTATATTTATCCAATCGGGGCTCTCTATCAACGAAAATAGATCGCCGCCGGGAGCCGTTGCACGGGAAAAGTCCATGCGCTCATCCCGGATGGGAAAATAAAGGTCATTCCGCCCGTTCTAGCAAAAAAGAGGTTACTTCTGGACGGCGCCCAGGTTAGCCTGTTCGACGGTCTGCGCATACCGGGCGAGCACCCCGGTAAGCCGACGTTCCGGCGGTCTCCAGGTTCGCCGCCGCTCCTCGAGGGTCGCCGTATCGACAATGAGGTCGAGGCGTTTCTCGTAGAGGTCGATCACGATCTCGTCGCCGTTCTCCACAAGAGCGATCGGCCCACCGATCGCGGCCTCGGGAGCGACGTGCCCGATGCACGGGCCCCGGGTGCCGCCCGAGAAACGTCCGTCCGTCACCAGTGCGACCCTGGCATAGCCGAGACCCATCAGCGCCGAGGTCGGCGAGAGCATCTCGGGCATCCCCGGCCCTCCCCGAGGTCCTTCGTAGCGGATAACGATGACGTCGCCCTCTGCGATCTCACGGTTGAGGATCGCCTTCATCGCGGCCGCTTCCCCGTCAAAGACTCGTGCCGGACCGCGGTGACGCCACATCTCCTTGGAGACGGCCGCGCACTTGATGACGGCGCCGTCGGGGGCAAGCGTTCCTCTGAGGATCTTGAGGCCGCCGGAGGGGCTGACAGGAGCATCGGTCGTGTGGATCACCTCCGGGTTGGTGACTCTCGCGGCTTTCGCGATATCGAGGATCGAGCGTCCCGAGACCGTCGGGGCGTCGTCGAGATAGCGCTCGAGCATCGAAAGGACCGCGGGGATTCCTCCCGCCCGATGGAGCGCGAGCATCGAGTGCGGTCCCCCGGGCTGCATGTGGCAGATATGCGGGGTCTCCTCGGCGATGGTATTGAAAGTCTCAAGTTCGAGGGGGACCTCCGCCTCCCGGGCGATGGCCATCAGGTGGAGCACAGTGTTTGACGACCCGCCGAGCGCCATGTCCACGCGAATGGCGTTTTTGATGCTTCTTTCGGTGACGATGTCTCTTGGATGGATGCCCTCCCGGACCAGATCCACCACCCGCTCCCCGCTCTCCCGGGCGATGCGGAGTTTTGCCGCGTCGACTGCAGGGATGGCGGCAGTCCCCGGGAGGGAGAGGCCGAGGGCCTCGGTCACGCAGGCCATGGTATTTGCGGTATAAAGCCCCTGGCAACTCCCGCACCCGGGCATTGCCGCGCACTCGAGTTCCCCGAGTTCCTCCTCGCACATCGTCCCGGCGGCGATGCGGCCCACACCCTCAAAGACGTCGATGAGGGAGAGCTCGCGGCCCGCCGAATAGCCGGGGAGCATGGGCCCGCCGGTGACGACGATCGTCGGGATGTTGCACCGAACCGCCGCCATCAGCATCCCGGGGACGATCTTATCACAGGTCCCGATGCAGACGAGGCCGTCGAACCGGTGCGCCTCGACCATCAGCTCGACGGCGTCGGCGATGTTCTCACGCGAGGGGAGGGAATAGCGCATCCCCTCGTGGCCCATCGCAATCCCGTCGCAGATACCGATGGTCCCGAACTCGAACGGCACGCCGCCCGCGGCCGCGACACCCTCCTGCACCTTCTGCGAGAGCGACCGGAGGTGGATGTGCCCGGGGACGATCGTGTTGTACGCGTTCGCTATCCCGATGAAGGGCTGGTCCATCTCCCGGTCGGTCACGCCGAGCGACCGAAGCAGCGCCCGGTTCGGAGCACGCTGGTAGCCTTTCTTTACCGTCTCACTCCGCATGGTAATTCTCATAGGAGGTAAGCGTGCGAGGGGAAAAGAGGATTCCGGTTGCAGGGAGTGGTGCACGGATAGGATGGAGAAATTTTCCGGCATAGTTGAGGGTAAGAATACTCGTGTTTGAGAACGCCTTACCTCGCCCGCTCCTCAAGGACTCATATTTTACGGTTCGAACGTTCCGAACATGGATTTCCAGCGGCTATCGCCATGCACTGCCCGCCCCCTTGGGGGCGGAACGACTTTCCCGCAGGGAAAGGAGTTTGAGCACCGCCAGGTGCGATTGAGGAGCGCGAAGCGCGGGCGGTGGGGGTTTGCGGCATCATCTCGCAGGCAAGGACCCTCAAAGACCCACAGATATTCTACATCTCTTCTTGAGGGGATAATTTCGTCATGTCAACGAATCACACAGAACATCTATTTTAGGTGCGGAGACAGGGGAGGGGGGCAAGCCCCCTTCGCACCTAACGGTGCTCGAACTCAGGGCGTTCCGCCCTTCGTTCTCGAAACTCTTCGAGTTTCTCAAGCTCGCTTCGCTCGCACCTCGCACCTAACGGTGCTCGAGCTCCGGTCCTTCGGACCATCGCACTCCCCGTCGGCCCCTCCCCCAATGGCGATATCCACCGGAAATCCGTGCATGGGTGTGAATGACTACGAGCAGAAACAGAGGACTAAAAGCACAAAGGCCCTCACGTCACCCCCTGAAGGGCATGCCCTATAGAGCCGCCCAATTCTCGCCAACACTTCTTAAAACACCACCAACCCGGAATAATCAGTGCAAAAAAAGAAGATGCTAGAACAGCGCAGGGGATCATCCGCCCCCCAAATCTCCTTCAACCCTCGTAAAGTTCCACCACCCACCCGATCACGATCACCGCCGGCGGCCGGACACCTGCGGCGCGGGCCTTCTCGGCGATGTCGGCAAGGGTCCCGACCGTCACGCGCTGGTCCGGCCGGAGCCCCCGCTCGATGATAGCCACGGGGGTCGCGGGGTCCTTGCCGTTCGCCGTGAGGGCTTTCGCGATCGCGGGGAGGTTCTTTACGCCCATCAGAACGACGAGGGTCCCTTTCAGGCGGGCGAGGACCTCCCAGTCGAGGGCGGACTCGGGTTTCGTGGGGTCTTCGTGGCCGGTGATGAACGTCACCTGCGACGCGTATCGCCGGTGAGTGACCGGTATACCGACCATCTCGGGAACGGCGATGGCGCTCGTCACTCCGGGTACCACCTCGACGGGGATGCCGTGCTCCCGGAGGGTCTCGACCTCCTCCCCGCCGCGGCCGAAGAGGAAGGGGTCGCCTCCTTTTAAGCGGACAACGGTCTTCCCTGCCTTGACACGCTCGACCATCAGCGCCTCGATCTCGTCCTGCTCCATGGTGTGGTTGCCGCCGTACTTCCCGCAGTCGATGAGTTCGGCGCTCTTAGGAAGCGATGCGAGGATCTCCTCGCCGGGGAGCTGGTCGTAGAGGATTACGTCCGCCGCATCGATCACCTCGCGGGCCCTCATCGTCAGGAGGCCGAGCCCGCCCGGGCCAGACCCCACAAGATACGCTTTTCCTGTCATGGTTTTATCCCCAGTGCTGCATATGCCTCCCGGATAAGGTCGGCCGCCTGTCGGCGCAGTTCGCGCCCGCACTCCCGCGCCTCGTCGATTGTTGTTATGTGTCGCTCGATCCGCTCCCAACGGGAGCCGTCGAGCGCGAGCACCTCGGCGGTCAGGTTCCCGTTCCGGCAGTAGATCCCCTGCGGGGTAAAGCACCCGCCGCCGACCTCCTCCATGACGGCACGCTCGATCTCCACATCGAGACGGGTGGGCGCGTGGTCGAGGGGGGCAAAGACCTCGGCGACGGCCGGGTCGTCCCGGCAGACAACCGCAATGGTCCCCTGGTTTGGGGACGGGACGAACCGGTCGGTCGGGAGGGGCTCGCCGGGGAGCGTGAGGTTGAGCCGCTGGAGGCCCGCCTCCGCGAGCACGATGGCGTCGTACTGCCCCTCGCGGAGCTTCCGTATCCGGGTATCGACGTTCCCCCGCAGTTGCTTCACCTCAAGCGCCGGTTCCTCGCGGAGGAGCTGGGCGCGGCGGCGGGTGCTCGAGGACCCGACGATCCTGACCGCATCGAGGGGACCCTCGTGCGCAAGAAAATCCGCAGGCGAGTCCCGTTCAAGCACCGCACAGCAGACGGTTCCCGCAGGACGGGCTGCGGGGATATCCTTCATACTGTGCACCGCAGCGTCGATCTCGCCGCGGATGATCGCCTCATCAAGCGCCCGCACGAAGACCCCCTGCCCGCCGATGGCATGGAGCGGGACGCCGGTTGCGGTGTCGCCCTCGGTCGTGATCGTGATGATCTCCGTCTCGATACCCCGGTCGGCGAGGAGGCCGGCCACCTTCTTTGTCTGCGCAAGCGCGAGAGCGCTTCCCCGTGTGCCTATGCGAAGAGACATGATCCGTATGCGTCTGCTATCTGTTCGATATCCTCTTTCGTGTGGGCGGCGGAGAGGAAGTTCGTCTCGAACTGCGAGGGCGGGAGGAAGATCCCGGCATCAAGCATCGCCCGCCAGAACCGCGAGAACGCTTCCGTGTCGCACTCCTTGACCTCCCGGTAGTTCCGCGGAGGTTCGCCCCGGAAGAAGTGCTTGAAGAGCGAGCCAATTCTCACGAACGAGCCGCGGTGCGCGTCTGTGGCGACCTCTCCGATCGCCCGCGTGGCCTCGTCGAGCCGCCGGTAGATCTCCGGGTGCTCGTGGAGGTGGCGGAGGGTCGCATACCCCGCCGCGAGGCTCGCCGGGTTGCCGCTGAAGGTTCCGGCCTGATAGACCGGGCCTGCGGGGGCAACCAGTTCCATGATCTCGCGCCGCCCCCCGAACGCTCCGATGGGGAGACCGCCGCCGATGATCTTTCCAAACGTTGCAAGGTCCGGCTTTACCCCGTACAGCACCTCCGCGCCGCCGATTCCGACCCGGTACCCGGTGATCACCTCGTCGAGGATGAGGAGAACATCGTGAGCCGCGGTTATCTCCCGGACGGCGGCGAGGTAGCCGTCATCGGGGAGGACCGGGCCGACGTTCCCCATGATCGGCTCGAGTATGAACGCGGCGATATCGTCGTTTTTGGAAAGAAGGTCTTCCAGCGCCTCGGGGTCGTTGTAAGGGACCTGCCGGGTGTGTGCTACAAGGTCCGGGAGGACGCCTGCAGAGTCAGGCACCCCGAGCGTGGTCGCTCCCGACCCGGCCTTGACCAGGACAGCATCGTGGGCGCCGTGAAACCCACCCTCGACCTTGACGATGTCCTGTCTCCCTGTATAGCCCCGGGCGAGCCGGATCGCGGCCATCGTCGCCTCGGATCCCGACGAGACGAACCGGACCATCTCGATGGCGGGGTGATCGTCAACAAGCATCCCCGCAAGGTCGAGTTCGAGCGGCGTCGGCGTGCCGTAGAGCCACCCCTTCGCGAGCTGCCGCTCGATCGCCTCCCGGATCTCCGGGTGCGCGTGGCCGAGGATGAGGGGCCCGTAGCCGAGACAGCAGTCGATGAGGTCTACTCCGTCGACGGTCGTGAGGCGGGACCCTGCGGCGCGCTCCACGTAGAACGGGTAGGGCTTGATCGCCCGGACAGGACTGCTGACGCCGCCCGGCATCAGGGTCTTAGCGCGACTAAAGAGGTCACTGCTCTTCATCGAGCCACCTCGCCGCATCTTCTGCAAAGTAGGTGATGATCAGGTCGGCCCCGGCGCGCTTGATGGCGGTGAGGCTCTCGAGGGCGACGGCACGCTCATTCAGCCATCCGCGTTCTGCGGCCGCCTTGATCATCGCGTACTCCCCGCTGACCTGGTAGGCCGCGACCGGCAGCCCGAGATCTTTTATGGCCGCGAGGATGTCGAGGTAGATCCCTGCCGGCTTGACCATCAGGATATCCGCCCCTTCGGCCGCGTCGAGCTCCGACTCCATCACTGCCTCCCTCGCGTTACCCGGATTGATCTGGTAGGTCGTCCGGTCGCCGAACGCAAACCCCGAGTCTGCTGCATCGCGGAACGGCCCATAGAGAGCGCTTGCAAACTTCGAGGAGTAGGACATGATCAAAACATCCTGATATCCGGCCTCATCGAGAGCCCGCCGGATCGCCTGCACCATCCCATCGAGCATACACGACGGTGCGACGATATCAGCGCCGCTCTCCGCGTGAGAGACGGCAATCTTAGCCATCAGGTCAAGCGAGGGATCGTTTAAGAGGTCTGGACCGTCGGCCGTCTCCCCGACGATCCCGCAGTGGCCGTGGTCGGTGTACTCGCAGGCACAGACATCGGTCACAACAACCATCTCCGCCAATCGCTCCTTGATCCTCCGGACGGCCTGCTGGACAACGCCGGCCGCCGCGTATGCCTCCGTCGCCGCGCTGTCCTTGGCGGCCGGTATTCCAAAGAGGATCACAGCCCGGATGCCGGCGTTCCAGAGGCGCTCGCAGCAGTCGGCGACACCGTCTACCGGGTAGCGGAACTGCCCGGGCATAGAGGCGATCGGAAGCGGTGCGTCTATCGATGCGTCGACAAAGATCGGCGCAATAAGATCGGTCTTCCTAAGTTCTGTCTCGCGGAGGAGCGGCTGAATGATCCGCCGCCGCATCCGCCTCATTCTTCGTTCTGGGAACATAACTCCCCCTGGGTAATTGCCCTCATCAGGGCTTCTGCTGTCGTAGTATCACCACGCTCTGCGCTTGTTCGGATGGCCATCGTCACGTCGGAGAGGAGTTTTTTGGTGAGCGCACGACAGAGGTCGTCGATGACCTCCACCGTCCGGTCGTCCATCTCCCCGAGGCGGGCAAGCGCCCGATCCCGTTCACGCACCCGGATCGACTCCGCCCATGTATACAGGAGAGCAAGCGTCTCATCTGCCGCTGTTCGCCGGAGGAGCCGGATGAAATGGTCGAGTTCTTCATCGATGATCTCGCGTGCCCGATCCGCCTCGCTCCTTCGGGAGTCCATGGCGGCGTCGTTGATGCTCCGAAGGTCATCGATTGTAAAGAGGTGTACGCCATCGATCGATCGAACCCCATCTTCGATGTCGCGGGGCTGGGCGATATCGATCAGGATCAGGTGGCGGGGGTGCGGATCGAGCGGCCAGAGACGCTCCTCCATCACTCCCATGATATCCTCGGTTCGGATGACCGGGTGCGGCGCTGCAGTGCAGGAGATGACGACATCAGAGAGCGCAATGTAACGGTAGAGGTCCTTGAAGTTGACCGCTCGCCCTCCGATCTTTTCTGCAAGCATCACCGCGCGATCGTAGGTCCTGTTCGCAACGTAGATGGCCGTAAGGCCCTTCGCGGCGAGCGCCTGCGCCACGAGCACCCCCATCTCACCGCTCCCGACGACCAGGATGTGCCGGTCGCGAAGGGTCCCAAGAAGCCTCTCTGCAAGTGTCACGGCCGCAGAACCGACCGAGACCGAACCCCGGTTGATTCGAGTCTGACGCCGGACTCTGACCCCTACGTGGACCGCTTTGTTGATACAGAGCTTGATCATGCTGCTTGCTGTCCCCGCTTCCTCTGCGGCCGCAAGCGCCCGTTTGAGCTGTCCTAGGATCTGGTCCTCCCCGACGATCAGGGAGTCGATGCCGGCAGCGAGCTCGAGGAGGTGACGCGGGACGGCCTCGCCTTCGATAACCGCAAAGTCACGCCTGCCATGCTCTTGCAGGAACCCCTCAAGGCTCTGCGCATCGCCCTGCACCAGCACCTCGACGCGGTTGCAGGTCTGGAGCAGGAGGGCGCCCTGGAATCGCTCCCGCGCCTCACGGAGGAACGCCGCTTCATCGGGGAACCGGAACGCTTCGAGCGTTGCGATATCTGCAGTGTGGTGACTGATACCCGCGAGCGCGAGCGGGATCGTGAGTGAATCAGGCATGCAGATACCTCTTGATGGCCAGTCCGCGTGCCCGGCTATAATCGGAGGCGAGCGCTTCCCAGATCTCGTCGTCCGAAAGGATCTTCCAGAGGATACGGGATCGCTCCTCCTGCACCGGTTCAGTCTTCTTGAGCATCGAACGCACCTCTTCTTGCAGGTCGATCATCCGGTCGAGATCTGCATACTCAGCCTCGAGCTTTTCGCGGAGGTAGCGGGATACGGCGGGGCTTTTTCCGCGGGTGCTGATCGCGACCAGGTAGTTGCTGCCCCGGACGATCGAAGGGATGATGACGTCACCCGGTTCTCCGGCGGCGTTATTGAAGAGAACTCCCATCTCAGCGCATAATTTCCCGATGCGGTTGTTAATCACCGGATCCTGTGTCGCGGCTACGGCGAGGAACGCACCCTGCAGGATGCCACGGAGCGCTTCGTCCGTGAGGGATGAGAGGTCGGCCTCCTGCCGCTGGACTGCAAGACCTTCAAGATCCGGCGAGAACGAACGGCTGATCACCGTTACCTCCGTCTCATGCTCGAAGTATGCAGCCTTCCTGGCACCGACGTCGCCTCCCCCGAAGATGAGCACCCTCCTGCCCGTCAGGTCAAGCATGAGAGGGATCATTTGTTCTATAGTCTGGTGAACGGACTAGATTAAGATGTTGAAAGGCCCCACATCCCTGGATCGGGCAGATATCACCCCGGGTCCCGGCTGCTGGGCCAATGCGCTTAAAGAAGGATTTAATGGCTGGAAGTTCCTCTTCTTCATGAGATCTATGGCTGATGAGACGTATGCTTTCAGCAGGCTGGATGGCGCCTTTAAGCGCACGAAAAGCCTGCTCTGGCCGTTCCGGTGGGGTGTCTGGCTCCGCCTGGCATTGATCGCGCTCTTTATTGGTGGTGTAAGCCTCCCAGGCACTTCCGACTATAACTTCGGGGAGGGCGATCTTCCGCCCGGGATCGAAGGCTCCCTTCCCGGGATCCTGCCGCTCGTTGGGGTCATCATCCTCGCCGCACTGGCACTCGTTCTGATCTGGATGATCGTCGGCGCGGTGATGCAGTTTGTCTTCGTCGATATGCTGAGGACGGGGGATGTCCACATACGGCCTTTCTTTGGAGAGCGACTCGGGAAAGGGCTGCGGCTCTTTCTCTTCGAGGCGGGTTTTGCGATCCTCCTGGTACTCGGTGTCGCGGCGCTCGCCGTTCTGCTCTTTGTGTTTTCCGGAATGGGACGCGTTCCCGGTGCGCCGCTTCTCCTCCTCGTCTTCATCCCGGCTATCCTGGTTTTGAGCCTCATATTCGGGATTATCTTCCTCCTGACCACCGACTTTGTCGTCCCGATCATGATCCGCGAGGACTGCGGTGTCATCGAGGGGTGGCGGAGGCTGATCGGGGTGATCTCTACCAACGTCTGGCAGACTCTCCTCTATATCATTCTCCGGTTGGTGCTGGCTTTCATCGCCAGAATTGTTCAGATAGTCCTGATCGTCCTGGCAATGATGGTCATCGCGATACCGTTCATTCTCATAGGGTTCGTGTTCCTTGCCGCACCCATGGCAAACATCCTGCTGCTCCTTGCGCTCCTCATTCCCTATCTCGTCATCGCAATCCCGGTCACGCTCCTGATCATGGTGCCGTTCGTCACGTTCTTCCGGTACTATGGTCTGCTGGTGCTTGAGGGTCTCGCCCCGGAGTACCGGCTCCTTCCGGAGTAACTCTTTTTTTCGGGCTGTCCACATCCAGCCATACACCACCACACATGCCCTCCCATCATGATAGGATGAGGGCCGTCCTGTACTCTGCGTCACCCCTCCATCGCGGAGAGGGTGCTTTGCAATCGTCATAAATGGAAAGACTCTTCCACAATGGCACCCTCACCTCCACCAGCATGGTTGAGGTTGAGCCGCTGGTGATCCTTGCCCTGGCGCTGGGGCCGGGAGTCTTCTGGGCATGGTATTTCTACCGCAGGGATAGGTATGAACCCGAACCGGCGGCCCTGATCGCCAAGATCTTCCTCCTCGGGGCCCTCGTCACGTTTCCCGTGGCTTTTGTTGAGGGATTCTTCGGCCTCTTCATCGCATCTCCGCTGATCATGGGTGCCATCGTTGCGCCCATCGTCGAGGAGTACGGCAAGTTCTACGTCGTGCGCCAGTTTGCCTACCAGGACACGGAGTTCGACGAGCCGATGGACGGGATTGTCTATGCCGCTGCCGCAGCCCTCGGGCTTGCATCGCTTGAAAATGTCTTCTATGTCTTTACGGCCTATCTTACCTCGCCGGCACTTGCGCTCGGCACGATCGTCGTCCGTGCAATCTTCTCCGTTCCGGGGCATGCGCTTTTTGCCAGTGCCTGGGGCTACGCCCTCGGCCGGGCCAAGTTCATGGCGCCCGAACGGCGCCCCCGGATCATCATCGGAGGGCTTCTTCTCGGCATGGCCCTGCACGGCGCCTTCAACTTCCTGCTCATGACCGCTGAGATCTTCGCTTATACCATGATCATCTTCATCCTGATTCTGACCCCCGGGCTCTGGATACTGGCAAACCGCAACATTGCAGCCGCACTTCGCTATGGGCGGCAATAGATGCGCGGTGGGGAGTGTAATCATCATCTTGGGGCGGCCCACAGGGCTTGAACCCAGCCTGAGGGTGTGAAACCGTCGGGGACGACACCCCCAGAGTCCCGGCGTCATTCGATAGATTTATTACCAAGTGAGTGCCATGTTGTAAGGCACACAGGTGCGAGAACACGCGTGCGCCGATAGTGTAGTGGTTATCACTAGGCGTTGCCAACGCCTAAACCCGGGTTCGAGTCCCGGTCGGCGCACTGGGGAACTTCTTCTTTGAGTTTTTTATCCACTCAGCACACTTGCACAAGTATCCGCTATTTCAAGGGAGAGCGCCAGCATTCCCGTTGCTCTACCTTCATGAGCATCCGGTGATATCCCCGATAGATCGACGCGGAATACTTATCTCATCTACTGCCTCCTCCCCCTGCTACGATGGGGCTACAGCGGGAGATCTCCCAGTTTGACCTGACGAGCATCATTGTCGGGGCGATCGTCGGTGCCGATATCTACATAGCCTCAGCACTCACGGCCGGCCTGGTCGGCCCGTTCTCAATCGTTCTCTGGGTGGTGGCCGGCCTCTTTGCCATAACGCTTGCGATGATCTTTGCCTACTGCAGTTACTACACCCCCAGGGTCGGTGGGCCGTTTGCCTACGTTTCTGAGGCGCTGGATGACTTTTACGGTTTTCTTGCCGGCTGGAGCATGTGGGTCGCGGAGCTCCTCGCTCTTCCAGTCTTTGCAATCGCGTTTACGAATTATCTCCAGACTCTCGTCCCCCTCACCCCGGCTGCAGGAGTCACCGTGAGAGCAGCCTTCGTCGTCTCCTTGACGCTCGTCAACATAGTCGGCGTCCGGGCAGCAGGGAGACTGAACGATGTCCTGACGCTCATCAAACTCTTTCCCCTGCTCCTCCTGATCATAGCGGGGTTCGGTATCTTCATCCTCCGGCCGGAGATGCTCATCGGAAACTACACCCCGCTGCTCCCTCTCGGACTCGAGAATATCTCCCACGCTCTGGTCCTGATCTTCTGGGCTTATGCCGGGTTCGAGATGGGGACACTTCCAGCCGGCGAAGTACAGGACCCGCAGAAGGCCATCCCCCGAGCCATCATCAGCGGAATACTGATCGTCGCTCTCTTTTACCTCTCGACGAACTTCGTCCTCTTCGGGCTCGTCAACTGGACCCAACTAGAACAGAATCCCGTGCCGCTTGTCACAGCCGGCACCATCCTCTTCGGGTCGATAGGAGCGCTCATCATGACGGTCGGCGCTCTCTTCTCGGTTGCGGGGTCGGACGAATCGGGAATGCTCGGCAGCGCACGGCTCGCATATGCGATGGCGATTGACGGGCTCTTTCCCCGTGCGTTTGCGAAGGTTCACCCGAACTACGGAACGCCGTACGTAGCTCTCATTGTCCAGGGGGTGCTCGCGTTCGTCCTCTCGAACATCGGGAACCTTCCCGGGATGATATCGTTTGCTGTCTTCAACCTCGCGTTCTCGTTCCTGCTTACCTGCTTTTCCCTCATCGTTCTCCGGAGCGACCGGGCTACCAGCCTCCGCGGCCAGCGCATCCTCCCCCTCGCAGGGATCGCAATCTGCCTTTTTCTCCTCTTCTCCACCACAACCTTCGATAAAGTCGCGGGGGCCCTGGTTGTCCTCGCAGGGATCCCGGTCTACCTCTACTACTCTCCGAAGGCAGATATGCGCCACCTCAAAGATCTCTTCCTCTCCGAGGAGGCCGTGCTCCTGCGACGGCTTGAGGCAAAGGAGACTTACCTCGCAAACTTCCTGAACCTCATCCACAGGATTCTGAGATGGACTCGGGGATAACACCCGTCTCCTCCCGCTCATGGAAAAGCAGCCGATGGACCCGGTCGCCGCCCTCAAGATTTTTGTCGCAGTCATCATGACGGCCGTAGAGGCAGATGCGATGCTTTGGTCCATATCGCGGATTCGCTGGCCATCGATAGCCACATCTGCCTCATCACCTGCTCGAACCGGTCAACCAGATGCTACAGAAGCGTCGGTCGTACTCCCAAAGGGCCGGATCGCTCTCCATCTCCCTGGCGCATTCGTGTGGACCAAAGTCACCCCGCTAATAAAAAGAGAGGGAAAAAAANNAAAAAAATCGTATCATATCACGCAAAGGGGTGCTTTGCAGTGTCCTTCTGGGCGAGCACCTCTCGCATCCTCGGCTCGCCGGTCATCGCCCGGCGGATGGCGGTCTTTGTCGCCTCATAGTTCCAGTCATAGATCTTCTTCTTGTCCGACGCATCCCACTCGATGAAGACCGACGCAATGATCAGCAGGTCATCGGCCTCTTCCTCCGGGATGATGCCTTCCGCGACGCTGTCGACCACCGCCTTCGCGACGGCGGCCTGTGCCGGGCCGAAGATCAGGAGAGCCTGGTTTGCGTGTTTGATCGTGACTTTGTTGACCATCAGTGTCGAAGGCCTTGCAGGAACGTTGGGGGTGAGGACAGCAAGGAGCGGCGTGTGGCCCTTTGCCGGCGATGCAAGCGCCGAAACAAAGGCCTGCTCCACGCTGCTTCCCTTCTTCCCGATGACAAGGTCGACATGGGCAACCTCCGGCCCTTCGCCGACCAGTGCTTCTCCGATGAGTGCATGTTCGATATTGACCATAGTCTCACACTCCAAGAATTGTGAATGATGGTAATGGAGTATCTGGAAGGAAAAATGTTATGAAATACATCCCTTTTCTTGGCAGAGGAGACTCGAGTGCCTCTCGAGCGGCGAGAGGGCATCGGCCCCTTATCGGTCTCGTTCCTCGTTCCGAGGCATGAACGGCAGGGCTGTCTGTAAACCTCTGATGCTTCTCAAAACCATACCCTTATATCCCTCGCTCCGTATTATAGGTTAAAACGCAACGGTCTTCACAGTCGTGTCCGCATAGGGATGCTTGAACGCATTCAGAAGATAATGGTTGCGTCAGGCATATTGAATCAATTGGGGGGCTTTCGTGGATTCGATCAGGATTGCAATTGTTGGCGTCGGGAATTGCGCCAGTTCGCTGCTCCAGGGAATCGAATATTACCGCGGGAAAAGCGAGGATGTCGCAACCGGACTGATGCATTGGGACCTTGGCGGCTACCTGCCGTCTGATATCGAGGTGGTCGCAGCCTTCGATATCGATGCAAGGAAGGTCGG
>NZ_LFRO01000095.1:0-48481 GCF_001512385.1 Methanoculleus sp. DTU007
GGGCATGGATTGATCGTATCCTCGTATCAATCTCGGTCATGTTCGATGGCACCCGGGAGGCGAGAGGGGATCGAGCGCAAAAAAAGTATCGGACGATGTCGGGTCCGTCCGGGCGGCGTCAACATGGGCCATCTACCTATTGTTCCCAAGATACGAGTTCAATTTCCAGATCTCGCGGGATACTGGGACAGATCCATACGAGCACGATGAGGCCTCATTTTTCAGGTAGATTCAGTTAATGCCAGGCAGTCTGGAGGGTTTTGAAATGAGTTCGACGGTACCTGCAGAGATGATCCTAGAGCGGTGTGGTGCTCCGGGAGTCCCAACTAATCACATTATGGAGACATCCTCCCGCATCTGCGCCCGACTTCCATGACGGAGATACTTCATCTTCACGGGCATTCAAAGCCAGCATAAAGGAACTGCCAGATTAAACGGGTTCTGATTGCCATATGTGATCTACCCCGTACCTATTGACCGAGATCATCTCGCTTTGCCCCATTCTTCAACCCCGCAAGATAAATAAAGAGAAAACATTATCGGTGTTGTCCGGCAAAGTGCCTTCAATGGTTTATTCGATTGAGTTGCTATCCGGGGGCAACGCACACCAATGGCAGGAATACAATACCCACTCCAATGAGGGGACTCTGTTCCATGATTTAAGATGGAAAGAGATTCTTGAGAAAGAATTTGATTTAAAGACGAAGTACTACCTTGTCCGGGATGGTCGGGAGGTTGTCGGAATATGTCCATTTATCAGTCAATCAGTGGGCTTTTATCAAGGCCTAAAGAACATACCCTACTCTGAATATACTAACGTTATTCTGAACGATTCTTTTGACGCCGGTCAGATCGATCATCTCCTGTCGCTCTTCGCAACAGAGTGCTCATTCCTTTGCATAGATACGTACAATCCTGATATCCTCAATAACATAACATACAGCAATTTCCCTGGCGAAAACTCAGGCAACATGGTGTTAAACCTGAAGCAAAAGCCTCCAGAGAAGATATGGGACACTCTCTCAAAGAAAACAGCAAAAAGCATCCGGAGATTTGACAAAGAGGGATTTGAGATTCATGAGTTGTCCAGGCGATCTGACATTAAACAATTTTATCGATATTATGCGAAGAATGTAGCACATATAAAAGGAGAAATCCTGCCATTAACCTTTTTTGAGAGAATCTGGGATGTTTTTTCGCCGAATGAACTGAGAGTCACGATTTTAGTAAAAGATGCTCTTTGCGCCGGCGGAGCGCTGGCACTTCTGGACCCAATCAGAAAAACGGTTTATTATGAGTACCTTGCTCTTAACCGTGATCTTCCGCATTATACCCCAGATCATTATCTGAGCTGGGATCTGATCAAATGGGCATGGGATAACGACTACGAGAAAGTCTCTTTCGGAAGACAGAGGCTGGATCCGGATAATCCTCGTTTCCAAATCAAAGCAAAATTTGGGGCGGAACACATCCCAATCCATTCAAGGTTAGTCATATTTTCAAAAGCAATGTCAACATTATACCGACTGAGAAGAACGCTTTTAAGGTCGTCCTGAAACTTCAGTCCAATAGTGAGAGAGCCCGGATGGCAGGCGGCAAAATGATTGAAGCTGGTGGAGAAAAATGGAGTGCAGGCATCTCTGGGCCCGCGGAGGAGCCCCCTCCGAAGAAGGAGCCAACGTACGGGTATTTATTGTGATTTTTCTGAATAATCCTTTCGAGCCGACTTTCCGAGAGGTATCGATCCCATCATCGTAATATACTTAACTACTCCCTCCAGTCGATGTATTTCATGGGAATCGTTCCCTGTAGCATCTCCATAAGTTCCCTGCGGATCAGTGTATCCGTGAAGAAGAGCAGAAGATAGTAAACAACCGTGGTTATTCCTGCAACCCCAAACAGGATCAGAAGCGGAAGCCCCATGTATACCGCGAACATGAGGGGAAGAGAGACAATGACGCTGAGTAAAAGGTGCCGGAACAGGCTAAAGGCGCTATCTCGATATCCAGCGCCGGACGCCCTTATGAGGTATACAGCCTTCGACCCCCATATGAGCATGCCGCAGAGAGAGAAGAGGGTAAGTGTAAAGAATGGGTCACCGAAAGTACCACCAACGTAGAAGATGAGTGCCCATGTGCAGAGAGTCACGATCTCGAAAGAGAGATATCCCTTCTGCCTTTCAAGAACTCCAAACAGAGACGAGATGGGTGTGAATATAAAGACAGCAAAGAACCAGGGGGCGAGGATCTGTGCATAGGTCCCGGCGGTGAGCCAGTTCATACCGAAGACGAAAGTAAAGAGATCTTCAGCAAGAATGACAAAGACAACGAAAGGAAAGACACCAATGGCGATGAGCCGGGTGTGGACCTCCCGGATGACAGCCTTAACGCTCCCAGTACGATTCTTTTCCTCGCTCGCTTTCTGGTAGAATACCTGAGCGATTGCCGTTCCTACCATTCCCATTGGCAGCCTTACCGCCATTGTGGCAAGAGCATAGTACCCAAGAATAGCGGGGCTGAAGAAGTAAGCGAGCATGAAGGTAGGGAGTTCCAAGGATATGCTGTTTGCAACGCCCCCTGCAGAACCGTAGATTGCGAAATCTTTGTAGCGTATAGCCAGTTCTCTCATTCGTTTCAGAGTAACAGTCTTTAAGAGTGCTACATCATCCTTTAACTCCCTAAGCATGAAGAGAACAGCGAGTCCCGTGCCTCCCACATTACCCAGAATTAGTCCAAGGGGAGAGGCTGCGACCAACCCGCCACCGATTTGTATGAGCTTTGTTGATGCAGTATTCAGAACTATACCCCTGGAAAGGGCACCGAATTTCACCCTCCGGGAGAGCCATTCCCTCAGGAGCTCGAAGAAACTGCTGAGAACGACGAAAAACGGCAGCCATATGAAATAACCGACGATCGCCGGAGCCCCGAAAAAGTCTCCGAACCAATCCCCAAATCCGATAAATATAACGCCAACTACAGCAGATGTGCCCAGTATCCAGAGTGTACATAGCGCGAAGATATTTATGGAGTCTTCATCGTGCTTCGGCAGCATGATGGTTGAATCGTAGGAGAGCGATGAGATGCCCACGATCAACGCTGCGATAGATATGAAGAGTTGGTTGACTCCAAAGAACTCTGGGGAGTAGATCCGCGTAATTACTGGGATAAGAATGATACCGGCTATTTGGGCGAGCGTAGTGCCTGTCGTAAGTTTGAAGACGTTGCCGAGGAAGCTCACCATGGAACTGTCCATTCCTTAGCCTGATAATATACGTTTCGCTTGACCTCAGAGAATCCAGATAGAGCACTGTCGAGACTGTACGCTGGTTTATTCCACTCAGATAACAGCGAAGTGCAGATGTAGAGAGCAAACCGGCACCAGCACATCCAAAATACCGGCGGCAGCGGATACGACGATCCAGCAAAATTACAGCGCTGAATCGCCGCTACACCGGTATCATCTTGAATTATTGGAGAAAAGCGTATACCAAGCGTTCTTCCTCAACTCTTGCTCCGATCCAGGTATGAGATCCGAAAAGATACAGAGGAGATACCTCCTCCCGGGCCAACCTCAGAGTGGCGAGATGCGATGGTTCAGAGTACCAGAGTTGGAGAACTGGGGGTGAGATACCCAATGGGAAACTGTTTCACCCTCGATACCAGAAATATGGTTCGGATCTTAGGGAGTATGCACTCCGATTAGAATATCGAAGGGGAGATCCTTTTGGGGCGACCATCCCGGTTTAAAACGAGTACCCCCGGGCGGATTCGAACCGCCGTCGCCGGATCCAAAGTCCTGCATGATTGACCACTACACCACGGGGGTGCGAAGAGGAAACTACCGATACCTGCCGTACCAGCTCTTATGTACTACGCGTCTCGGGGTTATATCGGTTTGGTAGAGGACACGCGTAGGAGGTCAGGGAGCGGGGTGGGGTGCCGCCGCTCACGCCCGCTCGAAGTCGTCCTCAAACCGGACGATATCGTCTTCGCCCGTATACTCGCCGATCTGAACCTCAATCAGTTCGAGCGGCAGGAGGCCGGGGTTCGCGAGCCGGTGAACGGTCCCCGCCGGAACGAACGTGGATTCGCCGTTCCGGAGGAGGGAGGTCACACCCCCGATCGTCACCTCGGCGCAGCCGGTGACGACCACCCAGTGCTCGGACCGGTGGTGGTGCATCTGCAGAGAGAGGCGCCGCTTCGGGGGGACGGTGACGCGCTTGATCTTGTACGACCGCCCCTCCTCGAGGTTCGTATACGATCCCCAGGGCCGGTGGACCTGTGTGTGGAAGAGGGCACGGGAGTCTCCCTTCTCCCGGAGGGCCTTTGCAATCTCACCCACCCGCTGAGCCTCGTCACGGTTCGCGATGAGGATTGCATCCTTCGTCTCAACGATGGCGAGATCGTGGACCCCAACAGTGGCGACCAGGCGGTCGGAGAGGATCAGGTTATCAGAGGAGTCGATTCCAATATGCTCGCCTCTGACGGCGTTACCACTCTCGTTCTTAGGCAGGGCGGCATAAAGCGCGTCGAAGTTCCCGACGTCGTTCCAATCGCATTCAAGCGGGACGACAGCCGCCCGCCGTGTCTTTTCCATGATCCCATAGTCGATGGAGAGGGCAGGGGCCACCCCGTATGCCTCATCGACCGGGCGCTCGAAGGCCCGGGCCACCTCCGGCGCGCATCGCTCGCACTCGGCGAGGAAGAGGTCGGCATCGAAGCAGAACATCCCCGAGTTCCAGAGGTAGCCGTTGGCAACATACTTCTCTGCGGTCGCGAGATCGGGCTTTTCTACGAACGCATCCACGAGTAGACCGTCCGCGAGAGGTTCACCCGGGCGGATGTAACCGTAGCCGGTATGGGGCGAGGTGGGCCGCACTCCAAAGACCACCAGGTAATCCTTTGCAAGTTGTCCTGCCCGACGGAAGGCCTCTTGAAACTTCTCGTCCGCAGTGACCAGGTGATCCGAGGGGAGAACCGCGATCGTGTCCGGCCCGTCCTCCCGGGTGACCTCATGGACGCCGTAGTAGATTGCCGGCAGGGTGTTCTTGCCCACCGGCTCCACAAGGACCTGGCAGTCGCACCCGATGGCAGCGAGTTGGTCCCGGACCAGGAACCGGTGATCCGTATTGGTGACAATCGCGATCTCCTGCGGAGAGGAGAAGAGGAGCGATCTCTTCACAGTCTTCTGAAAGAGGGATTCGTCGTCAATAAGCGGGATGAACTGTTTGGGGTAGTGTTCCCTTGAGAGCGGGAAGAGACGGGTGCCGCTCCCGCCTGCAAGTATGAGCGTCTTCATGGGATCGACTCCGTGCCGGGGGGGCACTCAACTATACTATGTGATATGTGATAAGGGAGATAAAAGCGTAAGGTCCCAACCCGAGTTTGAGTAAACCCGGGCCGAGTTCGATGGGGGCAGGGATTGGGTCCGGGCTGCGGGTGATACTGAAACAGAGCCGCTGAGAGACAACCCGCCAAACAGTGCTCTCATATCGCATGATATGGTGTATCGACCCGGGAGACAAAGGAATGCCTGCAGTTACCCCCACAGGACCGGCTGTGCCAAGAAGATGAGCAGACACCCGCTCATGCCCGGGTCATCGTCAAGTTTCCGGGATAGAGCGCCCGGGCCTGTGGATCAAGATCCTCTGCAATTGCAAGAGCCTCTTCAGCCTCCCGGTAGTTCCCAAGCCGGCCGAGCACCATACCGTAGGTAACCCAGGCAAAGATGCACGACTGGTCGATCGCGAGCGCCTGCCTGCATGCAAGCACCGCTTCCCGGGGGCGACCGAGCCGGGCGAGGATCACAGCCCGGTTGTTCCAGGCGTAGACATCCTCGTTGTCGCATAGGAGCGCCGCATTGAATGCAGCGAGCGCTTCTTCGTATCGGCCCTCCCGTTCAAGCGCCACACCCCAGTTGTTTAAGGCTGTAGAGTCGTTTGGATTCTCCGCTGTTACGTTGCTGTACGCCCGTAACGCGTTACTGTCATCTCCGGCAGGCGGAGCCTCTGGTGAAATCAATCGGGGCATACATTCGCACCTCGCACCCCATACTGGGGGGAGACAAT
The DNA here is from genome assembly GCF_001512385.1 of Methanoculleus sp. DTU007. Lineage (NCBI taxonomy): Archaea > Methanobacteriati > Methanobacteriota > Methanomicrobia > Methanomicrobiales > Methanomicrobiaceae > Methanoculleus > Methanoculleus sp. DTU007. Next base: position 6,068 of record NZ_LFRO01000095.1, read on the forward strand.
ATATAGGTTCCTACCGCAGAACGCACGGAAAATAGAGCGGGCAGGGATCTCTCGGGCAGGACGCCAGACACGGCCCCAAACCCGGGAAGAGCTATCGATACCTGCCACTGTCCCTAAACCAGATCACCGTCTCCCGGAGCCCCTCTTTGAGGGCGTAACGAGGGGAATAGCCAAAGGCAACTCTAGCCCGGGATATATCGGCAAGAGAATCGCGCACATCCCCCAACCGTGGAGGTTCGTATATAGGCGGCGTGTGCACTCCCATGATCTCTCCAAGGTTCCGGGCAAGTTCGTTAAGGTTGATCCGGCGCCCCCCGGCGATATTGAAGACACCGGTGGCACCGCTCTCCATCGCGAGAATGTTTGCCCGGACCACATCTAAAACATAGACAAAGTCCCGGGTCTGCTCCCCGTCACCGTAGATGATCGGCGGTTTTCCATCGAGCAGGCGGGTGATGAACTTCGGGATCACTGCTGCATATTCCGAGTTTGGGTCCTGACGGGGCCCAAAGACATTGAAGTAGCGGAGGAACGTCGTCCGGATGCCGTAGAGGTCCGAGAAAACCTTCCCGTAGTACTCACCCGCGAGTTTCGAGACCGCATAGGGCGAGAGGGGGGTCGGCCTCATCTCTTCATGTTTGGGGAAGACCGGGTCATCGCCGTAGATCGCAGATGTGGAGGCTGCCACGACGGCCGGAACGCCGCACTCCTTCGCGGCCCAGAGGACGTTCACGGTTCCTCCGATATTTACTGCGTTCGTCTCAAGGGGGTCTTTTACGGAGCGGGGGACTGAGGCAATGGCCGCCTGGTGGAAGATGCCGTCCGCCCCGCCACAGGCATCGATAAGGAGAGCAAGGTCAGTGACGCTCCCTTCGATGAACGTCACCCTCGGGTGATCGATGATATGCTTGATATTCTCGCTCCGTCCGGTGGAGAGGTCATCGACAATCACAACCTCATGCCCGTCCCGCACCAGCTGTTCTGCAAGGTTGGAACCGATGAACCCTGCCCCACCTGTGACAATGTAACGCATATTGATACGATAGGCATCCCAGCAATTTGAGCGTTGCCAAAAGGGAGAGGCAGGAACCCAAAACAAAAGAAGGGAGCGCGGTTTCAGAGGTTTTGCGGCATGAGGTCACGTACCAGCGACCCGGCTCCACGCTCCAGCCAGGACCCAACACCACACCCAATCCATATAGCATCATATGGTTTATCGCCATTCCTGATCAGACCGATCCAGCATACCATCTTTCCCGTTTGAGAGCGGGAAATACTGCTGGTAGACGCGTTTGCGCTCCTCAATATCAGTGTGGAGATAAATCTCGGTCGTCTTGATGGAGGAGTGCCCCAGGTTCTCCTGCACGACACGGAGGTTCTTCGACCGCCGGTAGAGTTCACTCGCGTAGGAATGCCGGATTTTGTGAGGAGTAATCCCCGGAGGAGCGTATTTCCTGAAGAGATGCTGGACCGTCCTAGGAGAGAGGTGGTTGCCCTGCTGACCCACGAAGAGCGGCCCTTCAATCTTGTTGCCGATGAATTGATCAATCAGATCAAGCGTCTCAGCATCGATGAACACCATCCGGATTTTATCGCCTTTTCCTTTCACCCGGATTGTCTGCTCTTCAAAATCGATATCCTCGATGTTAATTGAGCAGAGCTCCGAAACACGAACGCCGGTAGCGTAGATCAAGCGAACAATCAACCGGTCCCGCTCATCAGGAATCGACTTGATAAGACGAATCACCTGGCTGTGTTTGAGGTATTTCAGTTCCTGATTCTTGATCCGGGGCCGTTCCACCCCGAGCATAGGGTTTGCAACAACGACCCCCTGAGCGTAAAGGAAGCGGTAGAACGAAGAAAGAGTCGATATCATGCGGTGAAAGGTCTTGGGCTTATAGTCACGCCCTTCTGAGAGACTGGAGAAGAAATCGGTGATCAGCGCCGCAGAGACGTTGACATCCGCATCAAGAGGTGCAGTATTGAGCGACTCTTCATCGAAATTGACCAGGTCCGGGGACGAGTGCTGCCGGAGCCAGGCGTACCGGGCAAAGCGCTGGATGGTCTGCTCGTACTTTCTGATGGTCCGGGGCGAGTAATTACGCATCCGAAGATAGTTGCTGAAGCGATCCAGCCATTCAGAGAAAAGCGCACTCTCCATTGTAGAATAGATGGAATAACGGAGCATATCAAAATTGCGGTAAATCACTATTCCCCGCAATCACATTTTCCCGGGACAAACCAAGCGGCCCCGGCAACAAGTATCGGTCGCGACCACCCCGGACCCCCACATGAGGAGGAAACCCCACCCCGTTGCGAGGCCAGAACGCCAGAAGGTGGCGTGAAGCCAGTCAGAGACCGGGGACGCAAAGCACCGCCCACATATAGCCGCGAAACCCATAGAGAGAACCCATTCCATAAGAGAATGGAGAACAAAAAAAAGTATTTCTGATGGATACAGGAGGTATCTGTGTTAGGAGGTATGGGGGCTGCTATCCCGGTGGATTGGGATACAGACCCTGATGAATACATTCTTCCCCCAGCATATGAAGCCCCCACCGTGCGGGGAGAAAGTGAACGCCGGAACACCTCAAGCAACAGGGAGCCCCCGGACCGGTATATAAATTATCGTTACAAACGCGATTTTACGCCCGATCGTCGTTTCAGATGATCCATTACATCTCGAGGTCCGCGATCGGGAGCCACAACCTCAATACGGCGATCGAAAAAACTCATCGAGCCCCCGAGATCGCCCCGCAATCACAACCACCAACACCCAGGGCGATCAGGGACCTTAAGGCATCCCAAATACCGCCCACGTTGCTACCCCATTACAAGCAGATAGCGCCGCCCGAACCGGACAGACGTGGAGAACCAAAGACGGCCCGACAGTTAACACCCACAAGCACAAGAATACGGCACCCGGAACCCCCTGCTGGCCTTCGGGACATCGCATACAAATGAGCGGAGCGTCCAATTAACGCCGAGTGACACGTATCCGCCTATCGTGAGTTCCGCTTGCCGACCATAAGCCCCTTTCACCCCGAGGAGGTACGCACCCACAAGCACTTACGGCCCAGGCCAATTTATCCAGCCATTTGGAACTTGCAGATGCCCCAAGAAGAGATCACCTGCAAACCCATCCAGAACAACGCCCCAAAAGATGGCACCAAGCACCCCAGAGAAAACCCACACAGGGCCGACAATCCCCAAGCCGCGTATAGGGGATCAATCGCCCGAGAAGGGCCGTAATTGATCCTTGCTGCAGTGTAAGGAGCCTAAACTGCTCCCCCATTCACGAGATCGAAGGGGCACCTATAAACCGCATAATGCTATACATATCAGAGGGACATGGGCGGTCATGTAGCCAGTGGGAGATATCTCCCACCAGATCCTGCAGAACACTTCGAGGCCCTCAACTTAGCATGACCCGATATTCTCATTCACTCGACCAACACCATTGAAATACCTAAACAGACAAGAGGATATGAAAAATGGAAGACTCTACCGATTTTAAAGACCTAAATAAATACCAGAAATTCAAGAAAGTGGACGGCGCCACCTATCAGCGAGTCAACCAGTTCTTACGCAAACATACCCACATCACAGCCCGGGAATGGGCGATCGCACGGCTCTGTGCAGACTTCAAGACCACCAGCGGCTCAGAGATGACGTTCATCGGCGAGAACCTCCCGGATCTCTGTCCGTTTATGCTCGATAAATATACCCCTCAGGCAGTCAACCAAGCAAGGAGTTCGTTTAAGAAGAAGGTGAAGAAGGCAGGTGCTACATTCTTCTATGGGGCCATGTGCGGTTTTTTCACTGCAGAAGAACTCGACGAGATCCTCTTTGAGGCAAGCGAAGTCGCCCGGTTCCTGCTCGAGGTCGAAGGGACGAGCCTGAATATCGATGACGAGATTGAGATCGAGGACAGGATCACCGAGGTGATGCGGGGCGTGGCCGAAGCCGCGGCGGTCATCCTGAAGTCCAGGCCTGGCCAAGAAGAAGAAGAAGGTGAGCAGATAGAGAAGGAGGACTCATGAAGATCATTCAGATCGTCGGTCGATCGAATGCTGGAAAGACCACATTCATAAAGAGCCTGATCCCGGCGCTCTCCGCGCACGGGGTCGTCGGGGTGGTCAAGCACCTGGGACACCACGGGTTTGCGCTCGAACCAGGGAAGGACACCACCGTCTATTATGACTCACACGCTGCTCTCTCCTGCGGTGTTGACGATGACAAATCCGTCCTCATCCGACGTGAGAACGATCTGGACTCCACGCTGGAAGTATTCTGCAATGCCGGGGTTGACTACGCCATACTTGAGGGGTTCAAGTCCCGGCAGTTTCCAAGGATCGTGATCGGCGACCTCGCCAGCGAGAATGTCGTGCTCCGCAACCCCACCGTCGATGAGGTAATAGCCGTACTCGAGAGGTTCGAGAACTACTATACCACCGAGGGACTGGTCAAAGAACTGAGACGTGAGCATGGGGTCTCGCATGCCGGGGTCATCCTCACGCTCAGTGAGATCGTCCGGGAGAGGATCGGCACCGAGCATATCGAGGACCTCGAGTTCGACGAGACCGTCGATGCCCTGATAGAGGATATCCGCCAGGAGATGGAGTCCACTCCCGGGATCATCGGCGCACGGGCCTATCACCGCAAAGGGCGGCTCTATGCAGGGGATGATATAGCATATATTGCTATACTTTCAGAGCGTAGAGCAGAAGCGTTTGCTGCCGCCAGCAACGCTATCGATCGACTGAAACGGGAACTGCACGACGTGGAGAAGTGAGATTGATGCGAAACGGAAAACGAATGTTTGGAACGAACGGGGTGCGGGGCGTGATCGGTGAGAGGATGACACCGGCCCTTGTCCTCAAGATCGGCGCCGCACTCGGATCGATGAGAAAAGGAACGATCGCAGTCGGCAGAGATACACGGACGTCCGGCGAGGCCCTGGTCCACGCCCTCAAGGCCGGGCTCCTCATGACCGGGTGCGATGTGGTGGATATGGGCATTCTACCCACCCCGGCCCTGCAGTATATCATAAAGACCAACGAGTTTGCCGGCGGCGCGATGATAACCGCATCCCACAACCCACCAGAGTACAACGGTGTCAAGATCATCGAGGCAGACGGTACCGAGATGTCCGATGATGAGATCATCCAGCTCGAGGACCGGTTCTTTAACAATCTGTTTGAGACAGCCACCTGGGACAGCGTGGGGAGAGAGACCGCAGCCCCCGAGAGGCTCAACGAGTACATCCAGGCCATTGTGGAACACTTCCCGGCAGGGATCGGGGAGGGGATAACCGTCGTCGTCGACCCGGGCTCCGGACCTGCGGCGTTAACCACACCGATAATTCTCTCAAGGATGGGCTGCCGGGTCCATACCATCAACGCCCAGCTCGATGGCACCTTCCCGGGCCGGCTGCCCGAACCGACCCCCGAAGGGCTCAAACCACTCTCTGAGATGGTTGTCGCCACGGGGGCCGACTTTGGCGTGGCGCACGACGGTGACGCCGACCGGGCGGTCTTTGTCGATAACAAAGGACGCTATATAGAAGAGAACTACGAGTTTGGCCTGATCGAGGACTACGTCTGCCGCAGGAATCCCGGCGGACTCATCGTCACCCCGGTCGCCACCTCCAGGCTTATCCAGGATATCGCGCAGAAACACGGGTGCAGTGTTGATTATACTCCCGTGGGAAGCATCTATGTCGCACGCAGGATGATCGAACTGATCGGTAAGGGAAAGAAAGTCTCCTTTGGGGGTGAGGGAAACGGCGGCCTGATCTATTCCGATCACCAGTTCTGCCGGGACGGAGGCATGACTGCCGCGATGATGGTCGCAGTTCTCGCGGATAACCGCGGCAAAAGGCTCTCGGATATTCTCGACGAACTTCCAGCATACCATCTGGTCAAAGAGAAGTATCACACAGAGGATCCTGCCACGCTGGTCCGCGCTATCGAAAAGGCATTTTCAGGGGAGACCATCGAGAAGATTGATGGCATTAAGATCATCAGAGACGGCGTCTGGGCACTGGTGCGGGCGTCAGGCACGGAACCGATGATCAGGATTATGATAGAATCAAAAGATCCAGACGTTGCAAAGAGCATGTATCAGGAGGTCATACAGGCCATCAAGAAGGCATAATCACTTCCTTATCGAGTCTTGTTAGATGAGTCCAACCTGCTATAAGCATTTCATTCAGGGTGCAGCAAGAGACTCTTATCATCTAACATATCCCCAGTATTTTGGAAGATCTCACTAATTCTCCATAAAAAATTTCTTGCTGGAGGGGGGCAACCTATATATCTGATGATGAATATGCATGATGCAGAAGCCATTGGGGAGCGTTGATTGAAATGAACGGAAAACTGCAGATAAAACAGAAGATTAGTTCGGCTATCTCTTCCGGTGATCTGCGTGAACTTGAAAAGGTAGTTTCAGATATCTCAGAGACCCAGACACGAAAGGAGAGGAAATCACTCTACGAGCAGATGAACGCAGCCCTGACTGAGGCTGCATTCGAAGGAAACCAGCCAGAATTCTTAAGTCAACTCGTCGAGCCGACCAAAGATGAAATATTTTCCCTGATCCGGCGTGCTACCACGCTTTACATCCAGAATAAGGATGAAGCATGGTTTAATGCAATCTTCACCCTGATCGACAAACTTGACCGTAAGAGCCATCAGTCCGACATCCTCGCCGAGATCTCCCGTGACTTTATACAGACAGCAGTCGATACTGGAGACATCCACTATATCGAGAAAGGGGGGGAAACATTTGACAATATCAGCATTCGTAAATACCGCTCTGCAATACTCTCCGATATAATCCCGCTCCTCATTCAGTACGGACAGAAATACCAGAATATCGAGATCATGCAGCACGCTCTCCAGTTATTCTCTGAGATCAACGATATATCTAAACAATCACAGCTCCACGCCGATATCGTCCGGGCGATCGCCGGTTTCGGCATCGAGTCCGGCAATATTGACCTTGTAATTCGGGGTCTTGCAAGCGCCACCGAGATCAACCAAAAGATCCGGAGGACCAATTCAATCGCAGATATTGTGGATGCCGCCTGGAAATCCTCACTTAAAAAAGAGATATCCGATATTGAGCGGATTATAGACTCACTCCCGGATATCACGGATGAGCGGCGCACAGAGGTCCTCGCGATCCTGACCGAACATCTCCTCGACCGCCAGCGGGACAAGAAGCAGATCTACACCAAACTGCTCAAGATCAACGACGAAAAGCCATGGGCAGGTCAGACCCTCGTCATCGAGCTCTTAAAGAAGGCAGAGCGGAGTGGTGAGCGCTGGTTCCTCGAGAAGGCGTTCGAGTTCAATGCCCGGGGCGGAGTGGAGACCCAACTTCCCATTGAAGAGATCGTGCTCTCCGGGATTGCGGTCGTCGAGAAGAGCGGGAACCCGACCATCCTCCTTGATATCATACCGCTCATCGATGAGTCCTGCGACCCAGCAAAGGCTGCCCATCTCTATCGGCAGATCACCGACGCACTCTCGCGGATGGGTGACTTCTATCATGCAATCGAGGTCATGAGGAAAGCCAGCACCAGGGTAGAGAGGATCAACGCCCAATTTTTCGATACCAGTGTCCGCCTGATCAAAGAGGGGATCCGACGTGATGAGATCGAACTCATTCGCGAGAATGTCCTCGCCACACTGGAGATCGATATCGCCGACTCGCTGGTACACCAGGCGGTGACCGACTTCTGCAAAGAGTATGACTTTGACGAGGTCGTCAGGCACATACCGGCTATAAAAGAACTTGTCAGGCCGCACCATGCGCAGGACAATCTGCTCTTTGAGTGCAACAACATCCTGCTCGAGCGTGGGTTCGTTCGCCAGAAGGATCCATCCGCCCTTGTGGATCTCGTAAGCCAGATTGAGGAACTGGCCCTGCGTGAACAGGCGATCTCGGCCATCGTCGTCGAGATGGCTCGGACCGGGGTCTCCCGGAAAGACCGGGATCTTCTCCGGCGCTCAACCGGGCTTACCTGCGAGATCATGGACCAGCGGGCCAGAGCAGAGGCGCTGGGCGGCATCGTGGACCAGGCAGCCATACTCGCGGTGGAGGACAGTGACCTCGACCTTCTCCACGGGATGCGGGTTCTTACCTCATCACTCCTGGAGCGGGACTACTGTCTCTTCACGATGGGCAAGGTTATCCACGGCCTGATCATGTATGGAATCGAGCAGCTCTCGCTCCGGGCGCTCGATGAGGCAACCCAGATACTCTCACAGATCACCGATCCTTCCCTGCAGCGGCAGTTGATTGATCCGCTCATCGAGGGTTATGTCCGCGTTGGGAGCCTGCAGGCAGCAGACCAGCTCTCCCAGGGGAAAGCCAAGATCTTTGAGAATATGATGGAGCCGTTCGAAATTGCGCTCAATCTCCTCAAGACCAATACGCCGCGTGAAGAGATCTCGATCAAGATAGCAAGTTACGTCGACATTATGCTCGAGTATACGCAGATCTACAGGAATCCAATCTTTGCTGTCCCTATGACTCTCTTTTCCCTGGAGATAGAGGGAGAGTATGAGCGGACCGCCATGATCCAGCGTCTCCTCACGTTCTTCACCGATTACGTCAAAGAATTCGATTCGGCCGACCCCTACGAGGTGACTGCATATCTACTCGAGGGGATCGAAGGAGCTACTGCATCATCGCAGGTCCTAGAGTTGATGTACCGTCTCCTCGAGCACACCGGCGATGTCTATGCGCGATACTCCGGGATGTACCGGATTGTAAGCGCCTACTCGGCCCTCGATAATGCCGAGCGGGCTGAAAAGATCATCAAAAGACTGCATGAGACCATCGGCACCATCACCGAGCCGTCCATCAGTGCAATCATGCTCTCCGACCTTGCTGGGCTTATGGCCGGGATCGATCACGATGCGGCAAGAGGTTACCTCACCGAGGCACAGGGTATGCTCGAGTTGGTCGGACCGGAACAGGAGGCATTCATCAGGAAGAACCTGATTTATGCTGCAAGAAGCATCAACGCCATCAACCGGCAGGAGCAGGACATAGACTGGGCAATTGAGCTGGTCAGCGGGATCGAGGATCCGGTCGAGTATGTGGACGCCCTTGCTGCAGTCTTTGATATGGTCAGCGAACCAACACAGCGAAAAGAGATCCTCTCGGCCATGTGCCACACCGTGGTGAGCATCCCTTCCCCGTATATCCGGCTCTCGATGCTCTACGATGTGGCGCAGTTCGCTGAAACCTACGGAGATGAAGAAGAGATCGACGAACTGCTGGACGGCATGGAGAAAACTGCGGGATACGTACAGATACCATTCATCGTCTCCATGACCCGCCAACGAATGGCCCAGATGCTCTTCTCGTTCTACCGGAAGAGCGGAAAACCAATCATTCAACAACGGGCTGTCGATATCGTCTCCGCAATTGACGACGACAGGATCCGATACAACCTGATGGTTCAGCTCGAACAGGAGATGCCCCAATCGTGGAAGAACACGGTTTATGGCAGGATCCTGGATTGTCGAGACAAGATCCGGAACGGCAATTACACCACGAAGGATATGGTCGCGCTTGATCGGGCAATACGCGCGGTACCGGATCGAGCAAAACGAGCGACATACTACACGGAACTCTACCTCATCGCCAGGAGCGCAATGCAGCATGAGGTTGCAGATAGAATGCTGCTTTGCGCGCTTGAAGAGGCACGGATTATCAGACCGCTCTCACGACGCGCCTTTGTCCTCGGGGATATGGCATGCCGGCTTTATGCAGAGCGCTACGAGGACCGATCCAGGGAGCTCCTCGATATGGCTGTGGGCGAGGCGCTCAATATTCGCGACTCGACAATCCGCGACGAGGTCTACGACGAACTTGATATGTCGATGAGGATCATCCAGGAGCACTGGCTGTGAAGACGATCGAGATCCGGATATCGGGACGAGTCCAGGGCGTTGGGTTTCGTGCGTGCATCAAGAAGATTGCGACCAATCTCGGCGTCGGCGGGGAGGTGATGAACCTCCCTGACGGGACGGTATTGATCACTGCGACCGGCGAACCCGTCATCCTCGACAAGTTCGTCTCCATGCTGTATGGGTGCCCCCGGGTCGTCATCAGAGACCTCTCGCAGCAGGAGATCTCCCCTGCAGCCCCATACCCGGGGTTCATTATTCAGCGGGGCGGTTACCAGTACAGTACATGAAACTCCGCGTTCGTAAGAAGCGCATCCAGCAGGATACGCACCTGCGCATCGATTCGAGATTGGTCGATAGACTCACGGAGCGCTGCAACCAGTCGGGATGAGAAGTTCGCATCAAGGTAACATCGTTTTTCACTGCGCTCGTAATCTTTATCCGTGATCTCGCTTCGGACAAATCGGAGGACGGTACGGTCCACCATCGTGGCTTTGAGCGGTTCCATGAGATCGTAGACGAGGCTTCCTGGACCCACATGGAGCATGCCATGATCGAGATTGAGATGGGCCCCGATCAGAGAGACAGAACAGTTGCCGTAAAGCATTGCATACCCCAGTGAAAACATGGCATTGACTGGGTCCTGGTATGGTCGGCCTGCCCTGCGCCGGAACCCGAGCTCCGGCGGAAGCGTGCGGGAGAGGATCTCATAGTACATATCGCTGGTCAGGCGGGAGAGCCTCCGCAGTTCATCCATGGTGACCGAGGCTGCAAGCTCCTCCCGGGCCTGGTAGAGGAAGTCGAGTTCGCCTGCATAGAAGATATCCTGCCCGGTGAGGCCGTAGAGTTCCTCAAGGAGGAGGAGCCGGGACTGGAGGCTGGCCGTTGCAAGAGACTGCGCAAACCGGTGGGGCGAAGCCTGCTCCTGAGCGCGGCGCACCCTCTCATCCGGCTGATAGCCGTAGGGGGAGAGGTGTCCTACGGGCGTGCCGTCGACATCAAAGAAGGTGATGACAGCGCCGGCTTTGAGAAGGTTCGTCACCGCTGAGGTGTGCAGGGTATGGCCGCCGACGACCAGGAGGTGCTTCACCTCCTGGATGGGATACCGCTGGGTCTTATTCCCGTATGCAATGACCAGTTCGTGTGTCGTCGCTTTGATGTGCCCTCCGTTGCCGAGGACGGGGAGCCAGGGTACCGCCGCCGTCATCCGATCACTCTAGAAATGAGTGTTGGGCAGTTTCTGGTGATTAATGCATCGATATGCCGGATCTGGCGAGATCTTACCGGGGCTTGAGTTGAAGGGGTTTGACCGAATCGAATAAATGTAATATAGTTAACTTAAGTAAGTTAATTAACTGTAACGTTTTTACATCTCAACTCCCGGTTTAAAGTGTTATTTCCTCAGGCAGGGGTCTGGGAAAAGACATGAACAAAAACGGGTTGATCTCATGAAACGAACCGGGAAATCAGTGCAGTACATTTTATTTGTACTGGTGATATGTTCGCTGCTGGTTCTGCCGGCAGCCGGGGAGGCGTTCCCACCCGGGAACGTGGCTCCCGGGGAGAGCACTGTGAATGATACGGTGACTCCTGAGGTGACGGCGATGGAGACGCCTCAGGCAACACCGACGGAAGAGTCTGTTGATCCACCGGTGGAAGAGCCAACAGGAACACCAACGGAAGAGCCTGTTGACGCACCGACGGAGTCCCTGAGTGCGGCACCAACGCTATTTTCGACAACGGGAACTGAACCCGAAGTCCTCTTTGACCGAAGTCCTCTTTGACGGAACTGTGACGCTTCCAAGGGGGGCATTTGTCCTGACGGCATACAACTCCGGGAAGAGTTATGCGGTCATGAACCCAACCCCGCTCGGCGTTTTGCATGCGATTGCGGAGTCTGAAGGCTGGGTCTACAACGTGACCGACAAAAAATACGCCGAAATGAGAATCTTCCTTCTCGACGGTATCGAGAGTTATCAGAAAGGCAGCGAGGAGTGGTTCTGTTACGTCAATGGTGTTCTCAATGACGGAATCGCAGACAACACAAGCGCCTTAAACGTCGTGGAATTGAGTGACGGCGACGTAGTCACCTTCTACTACGGCAGCGGTTCGAACCCCGATACTGCAACCGCCATCATCAACGCAACCGTCGAGATCGACGAGGACGACTGGACGCTCGCGCTCATCGGTGTCCGAAACGTTGTCCTGCCCAGGAGCGACTATGAGGAGACGATCTCAAGCATGTCGTCCCATAGGGCAACCGGCCCCGATCACAAGAGCAACACCTGGGAAGGGATGCCGCTTCGCTACATCATCGGTGCGATCGACGACTGGAATTACGGAATGTCCTCCGCTGCGTTCAACAGTGCACTTACAGCAGCAGGGTATGACATCACCCTGATCAGTATCGATGGACGTGAAACGACCTTCAACAGTTCGATCGGGATCGACAACAACAATTTCATCCTTGGCTACAAGGTCAACGGCGCTGTGCTGGACCCAAGCGATGCTCAATGGCCGCTGCGGCTGGTCGGATCGGGTGTCAACAGTGACCTCAGCGCAAAAGGCGTCGTGGCGATCCGGATCGGTGTAGAGGCAGGGTCAACCCCGCCGCCCCCAAATGGTGGGACAACCGAGATACGCGTTGTGAAGTATGCCTCCGACGGCGTGACCATTGTGAACGAGACGACGATCACCTACCAGGAGATGATGGAGCGGTTCCCAATCATCGGCGGTGACGACGGCGTCCGGCTCCGGTTCCAGGGCCCGACATTCGACCCGAACGATCTCTGGAACCCCGATGAAGACAAAAACCCCGGCAAGGTCGATAATGTTGTAAGGGGGACCGCAATCAGGTACCTCTGTGACCTCGTTGGCGGGGTTCCAGAGGGTGGTGAGGTCTGCCTCATAGCATCCGACGGCTACGAGGTAAAGATGAACTACACCAACCTCTACGAGCCGCTCGACCGGCAGGGCGAGCCTATCGTCGCCTGGTGGGCTAACGGCAAGTACGTGCCGGAATACAAAGAGGGTATGCGCCTCTTCTTCAACTCCCCTGATGGTGTCTTTGGCGCCGACGACATGCGGGCATGCCTCGCCGAGCCATACTGGCACTACTACGATCACGCCGGTGTCCACTACCCCTCAGCGGCCGGATGCTCCAACCAGAAGGTCGCAACCATCGAGATCCATGAGGCACCACGGGAGGACTGGAACCTCATCCTGACGGGCGCCATCAACGTGACCATCACCCGATCCTACTTTGAACAGGGCAAAGCCTGCGCCATGGCCGGACACGGCGCGACATGGATCGACGGCGACGACGTCTGGTCCGGAATGCCGCTCTGGCTCCTCTGCGGCTATGTCGACGACGCGAACAGCCATGACTACGGGACAGAAGCTTCAATGAGACCCTCGCAGACGCAGGCTACAACGTGACCGTCATCGATTACGGTCCGGATGGCATCAAAGGCACCGATGACGACTTCTCCGCCACCTTCCACAGTTCGTTCGTCAAACGGAACAACAACATCATCGTAGCGGACGAGCTCAACGGCGCTCCGCTGCCCAAAGACGGCGATAAACCGCCCTGGCCCTTGAAACTCGTCGGTTCCGCCCTGACCTCCAACAAGCAGAAGGTCGGAAGCATCGACGAGATCGTCCTGGAGGGTGTGCCGATTATTGCAGAGCCGCCTACGGCCGACGCGGTGATCTCGCTTGAACCGGGCTGGAACTTCGTCTCGACACCCAAGCGGCTCGCCGACGGTAGTAACACGTTCGCGATCTTCTTTGACACTGTCGATACCGCGGGCAACTCGATCCTGATCTATGACGCCCTGGAGCAGAAGTGGGACGACGTAGCCTCGACCGACGTATTCCGGCCGCTCGATGGCGTCTGGGTCTACTCAAATGAGGCCTGCACCGTCCCCCTGATCTTCGCTTCCGGGGAGCCGGGTCTCCCGCCGACAAAGGCCCTCAGCAAAGGCTGGAATGCGATCGGTTTCACGGATACCGTCCCCGAGTCAGCGGCAAACACCCTGCTCTCCCTCGGGGACCACTGGACGACCCTGATCGGCTACGATGCGAAGGTCCAGCAATACGGGGTATCGATCATCCGCGGTGCCGACGGCCGGCACGGCGATGAGCGCATGATGCAGCCCATGCAGGGCTACTGGATCTACATGACCGAAGCAGATACGCTCGCGGGCATCAGTGCCTGAGGGGGATCTAGGGTGAAAATACGAGACGGCATCGCGTTGATTCTCCTCCTCGGCCTCGTGGCCGGTGCGGCTGCGGCGGCCGGGGGCACCCCCCCCGTCCTGCCTCATGCGTTTTACGGAGACGTGACGATCGGCGGATCTCCCGCACCGGCCGGCACCGTGATCACCGCAAAAATCGGCGGAACCGAATGCGGCTCGATCCAAACGACGGATGCCGGAAAGTACGGTAGTCCCGACGAAAGCCTCGGAAACCGTCTGATCGTCACGGGAACCGCGGATCAGGAGGGGGCGATTATAACGTTCTACGTCAACGGCGTTGCCGCACAGGAGACAGCGACCTTCAGATCCGGAGCGGTGACCGCCCTCGATCTGAGCGCAGTCGCCATCACGCCCACGCCGACCCCCACTTCCAGCACTGGCGGCGGAGGAGGGGGCGGAGGGGGTAGCGGTCCCGGCAGCGGAGGGTCCTCCTCCAAAAACCCCGGGTCGGAGGTAACCTACGACCCGAACGCTCCTCTCGCTCCGGAAGTATTCACCGAGAGCGCGTCCCTCACAACGTCATCGACCGGGGTGGTGCTTGAGTCAGTGATGGTCAGGACCGACGACAAAGTCGGCGCCGTAACGATACAGGAGGGCACCATCGCCCGTGACAGCGCAGGCAACCCACTTACCGAAGTGACCTGCACGAAGGTCGCCCCCGCGGAAGTTCCCCCGGCGCCGCCGGGAACAACCATCGCTGTCGCGCTCAGGTGCGGACCTGCTGGCGCCACCTTTGACCCGCCGGTACTCCTCACCTACACACTCTCCGCCGAGGAGTGGGCGCGGATCGAGGAAGGTGTCACGCCGAAAGTGATGTGGTACAACCCGGAGAGCGGCGAGTGGCAGGAGATTGCCGCCACGGTGAACCCCGCCACGCGGACGATCACCGCAGAGGTCTCACACTTCAGCATCTATGCCCTGGTGTGGACCGCTCCGGAGACGGTGGCAGCAGGAGCTGAGGGCACCGTAACTCCAGGCGGGGAACCTGCCGGGGAACCCGGCCCGGCACTCCCGACCTGGGCGCTGGTCGTCATCATCGTGCTGGTCATCGCACTTGCAGCGTCCCTCCTCATGAGGAGAAAGTAACCCCACTTTTTTCGCGACAAGAAGGAGCAACGCATGGTAATTACGCACCGGCGGGGTACGGCCCCGCACACAATCCTCTTTGCGCTCTGCATCCTCCTCGCACTGGTAGCCCCGGTAACTGCAGCCACTACCGAACTTCACGTCGTCAGGTATGCAGCCGATGGCGTTACTGTTCTCGGGGAGAAGACAGTCGATTACCGCTGGCTTGAGGCGAACCTCCCGGTCCAGGGCGACGGCGAGACCCATTACTACCACCAGGGGCCTGTCTTTGTGGGGGATCCCTGGAATCCTGAAGAGGATACCAATGTCGAAGAGAAGGATATGGGCGCGGTGAAGGGAACCAATCTCGCCGACATCTGCGATCTCGTAGGCGGGATGAAGGAAGGTGAGATAGTCAGAGTCAAGGCGATAGACGGGATGTCAAGAGAGTTCCCATACCGGAACGTCTACGAGCCGGAGTCCCGGCAGGGGCCGATGGTCATCACCTGGTATAAGGCCGATGAGGGTTACGTCCCCGATTACTACACCGGCATGCGTCTTGTCTTCTTCGCGGATACATCGACCAATCCCTACGGGATCCATGCATTCGGTGTCACGGATATGCGCGAATGTTTCGATCCAGAGTACTGGTATTTCTACAACGGGAAGTATCCAACAACCACAGGCCTCTCCGTACAGTCTGTGAGTGAAGTCATTATCTACAGCGAAGAAGAGGCCACCGGGAGTATCCGCGTAAACTCAACTCCCACCGGGGCCGTCGTCTATATCGACGACGAAGAGACCGGTTATACGACTCCCTGCACCCTCTCCGGTATCGAGGTCGGGACACATTCTGTCAGGGTCGAGAAAGAGGGATATATCCAACCGGACGAGGTTTGGATCAACGTCGTTGCAAACACGGTCGTGGAAGCCGCGTTCAACCTCACCCCGGAGACGGGAAGCATTGCCGTCTCCACGATCCCGACCAACGCGAGCATCCTCCTCGATGGCAACGTTACAGGACTCTTTACTGACGCGGTCCTGGAAGAAGTCCCTGTCGGTGAGCATATGGTCGAGCTCGTGCTGCCAGGATATCGAAACGCCACCCAGAAAGTCGTCGTCGAGAAGGATGAGTGTACCACCATCGACCTGGTTCTCTTCTCTGAAAACACCACCCCGACCGAAGTCACCCCTGGAACAGGGAGTATATTCATCTCATCGGTCCCAACGAACGCAAGCATCCTCATTGATGGTAAGGAGACGGGAACCCGAACCAACGCAACCCTGGATGCGGTTCCTGCCGGAGAGCATACGATCGAGCTCGTGATGCCGGGTTACAGAAATGTCACCAGAACCGTCATTGTGAAGTCAGGGGAATCCAGCACCCTCGAGATGATCCTCTCCCCTGTAGACGGTAAAACAGGAGCGAACGCCTCCGCAGGCCGGGATGGAACCTCAACCACACACCCCACACAGAATCCCCTGGAGGCATTCATCGCCGCAGTTCTCAACCTCCTGGCCACGGTGTTCCCGTTCTTCGAGGCAGAGGAAGACCTGCCGACCACGCAGGGGCCGGAGAGCACTCCCACCCCGGACGAATACATCGCAACCTCCTCGCCGACAGGCACCCCTGCACCTCCTAAACCGACACCAGGTGACGTCCTGAACACGAAAAACCACTCAGGTGGGCTCTACATCGAATCGTATCCCCCGGGTATGACGATCGTCATAGACAACAAAAGACAGGTCTGGCAGACGCCACATGTCGTCTACGGCCTCCGTGAAGGCCTGCACAGCATCGGGGTTGAAGAGACTGAACCCGGCCGGAGCGGCAAAGATTCCGACTTCCACTTCGAGACCGTTCAGGCCTGGGTTTATCCGGACGCGATCACGCCTGTCCGCCTTGACGGCGTAGCCATCATCACCAAAAAGACAGTCAAGATAGATTCAGAGGATTATCGCGGTGCAAAGTTCACAGTGAACGGACGCTACCCTCCAGGCACCATCCCGGGGGAGGCCGTGGTCGATGGACCGAAGTCCTGGATCACCGTGTCCCAGAATGGCACCTACCTCTCGTACAGGATTCCCAACTCCCTTGAGAGCGGTCAGACGTTCATAGTAAAACCCTGGAGCGGCAGCACCGTCCCGCTCAGGATCGACTCAAGCCCCAGAGGCGCCGCAGTCTTCATCGATGGGTTCCCCACAGGGGAGGTTACCCCGTGCAGAGTGGAAGGCCTCTCCCCCGGCCAGCACCGCATCCTTGTGTCAAAACCAGGGTATATTCCCGCTGAAGATACAATCACGATCCCGGAGGGAGCCGAGACCGGAGGGGCTGTCACATGCACGCTCAGAGAGTACACCAATGGGAATCTCCACGTCGAGAGCACGGTCCGGGATGGGCGGATCTACCTCTACGGCCGATACACCGGAGAAAAGACGCCCCATACCTTCACGGGGATGAGCATCGGAACCTATGAAGTCCGGGTCGTCACTGAGAACGCCTCAAAGACCGTCATGGATGTATTGGTGACACCAGGGGAGACAGCCCGGTGCATGGTGGTCCTGAAGGAGGGTAATCCATGAGCCGGTGGCGGAGTGTCCGTCTGGTAGTGGTAACGGTCATGCTGCTCGCACTCATCCTCCCGGTGGCATCTGCCGCCATCATCTGGGGGCCGTATGTCACAAACACCATGGATAAATCAGCGGTGGTCAGCTGGAAGACGACCTCTGCCGATGAGGGGTGGGTGGAGTACGTAGCCGAGGGTGGCGGGACTTACCAGCGCATAGCCTCTCCAGAGAAGGAGAGCATGCACCATGTGCTTCTCACCAATCTTACCCCGGCGACCACCTACCGCTACCGTGTCGGCATCGGGAACGAAACAACAGAGGACTGCAGGTTTCGGACATTCGGGGATCAATCGTTCGTCTGCATCGTATACGGTGACACCCGGGCTCAAAAACCCTTCTTCACTCAGGCCGAGCGGCACGGTCTGGTGGCGGAGAGGATAGCCGCAGAGGAGGATGTCCTTTTCGTCATTCATACCGGTGATTTCGTCTGCGAGGAGGACGAGTGGGATGAGTTCTTCGCAGCCGCGGGGCCGATGCTTGGGAACACAACCCTGGTCCCGGTGGCGGGCAACCACGAAGGATCGGCAGAGGTCTTCACCGCCATCTTCTCTCTCCCGACATACTACTCCTTCGATGCCGGCAGCCTCCATGTGACAGTCCTTGACAGCAACGACTGGGCATGGACGGATATGGGCTCGCAGACCGCATGGCTCAGGAGAGACCTTGCATCCTCCTCACCCTGGAAGTTCGCAGCGTTCCACCACCCACCGTTCACCGCTGACCGGAAATCACCCGGAGGAAACCTGGCGATCCGGGACGAATGGTGCGACATCCTCTCTGAAAACGGCGTGAACGCCGTATATAACGCACACACCCATGCTTACGAGCGTTACCGGATTGAAGGGACGGAATACATCGTTATTGGGTGCGGCGGTGCACCGTTCTACCCGCTCGCCGATGATAAACCAAAAGGGTACCAGATGAGCCGTGAAGAGACCCTCGGATATATCCGGGTCACCGTGAATCCGGAATCGGTTATTATGGAGATGGTGCCGGTTGCGGAGTTCGCAGAGAACGGCGAGGTGACGATGTACCCAAGAGAAACCGTCATCGACACCGTCCGCCTTTCGGCACCTGCATCCGACGAGTGGTGGGAGGTGCTGATATCCCTCCCTGGTTTATCCGAATTCTCAGAATTATGGAGATGATAACTATGCATACAAAAGTGACACAAATCCTGCTTGCGCTTCTCTGCGTGAGCATACTGGCATCTGCCGTCTCGGCGGCGCCGACTACAGAGTTACGTATTGTAAAGATCGCAGCAGATGGAGAGACAATCCTTGCGGAGAAGACAGTTGACTATCGGTGGATGGAGGCAAACCTCCCGGTTCTCGGGGATGGGGTGACCCACTACTACCACCAAGGACCGGTCTTTGAGGGGGACAAATGGGACCCCGAAGAGACGACGAATTTCAAGGACAGGGGGGCCGTAAAAGGAACGGATGTCCGCGACCTCGCTGAACTGGTCGGCGGCGCCGAGCCCGGGGATGAGATCATGATCCGGGCGGCCGACGGCTACCATGTTGAGTTTGCCTACCAGAACGTCTACGAGCCCGACCCCCGCCAGGGCCCTATAGGGATCTGCTGGTATAACGGTGATGAGACAGAGGCAGGCGAGCGGCAGGGGCGTGGTTACGTCCCCGAATACTATATGGGGATGCGCCTCGTCTTCTTCGCCGACAACTCGACCAACTCGGAAGGTCTCCATGTCTATGGGAACTGGGACATGCATGAAACACTCCCAGAGTCAACACAGCACTTCTACGGCGACCTCTACCCCTCCACTGGAGGTCTCACCGTGAAATGGATCGATGAGATCCGGATCTACACCGGCGGATACCATGGCGAGCGAGGAGCACTTGCTGGCTCTCTCGACGGACCTGCAACGGAGGCGACTACGGAGCCGCTGAAAACCCCGATTTCCCTCATGATAACCCTCATTGCAGCCATAGGGGCGGCAGCGCTCCATGCCCGAAGAGGAGCGTGATCCCGGTGTGCCGGATCTACCCGGTCGTCGCGATGCTGATCGGTATCGTGGTCCTTGCCTCGGGATGCATCGGTGCAACGAGCGGCCCCGATGATGTGGCCTGGAACCTGACACTTGCCGGAGAGACAGAGAGTGTGCTTACGCTCACCGAACTCCGGCAGATGCCTGCTGTTGAGGGGTATGGTTACTCGGTCTCAACGGTCGGGATCAAGTACGGCCCAAACAGGTATCGTGGCGTGCTCCTCGCCGATCTCGTTGAGATGGTAGGAGGCGTGGGTGCAGACGACCTGATCTACGTCTCCGCAGAAGACGGTTACCTCTGGGTCTTTGATACCGCTCAGTTACAGGGCAAGGAGTTCTTCACCTTCAGTGAAGAACTCCGGGAGATTCCGTCACCACCGCTCCAGGTCATCCTGGCTTACGAGCAAGATGGGAAGCCTCTGGCCTATGAGGACGGTGGACCGCTCCGCCTCGTCGTCATCACCGAGACACACGACGTCATTACCGAAGGAAGCCCCTGGGTGAAGTGGGTCGACCGGATCGAGGTTCACAGGAAATGAGCCGTCCCGCGACACTTGTGATGATCGCGCTCGTCGTGCTTGCAGTATCGGCGGGCTGCACCGGGACCGACCCGGGACGTACCGTCCTCACGGTGGTCCCGGCCGGAAGCCTTCTTGTTCCGCTCGAGGAGATTGAGGCTGCTTTCGAGAGTCAGCATCCGGAGATCGATGTCCAGCTCGAAGGTCACGGGAGTATCCAGGCGATTCGGCAGGTAACGGATCTCGGGCGGAGTATCGATGTCGTCGCGGTCGCGGATGCCTCGCTCATCCCGGATATGATGTACATCCCGATGAGAGAGGGGGGTGAGAATTACACGGACTGGTACATCCCCTTCGCAAAGAACGAGATCGTGATCGCCTATACCGACCGGAGCACGGGTGCGGATGAGATCACGGCTGGTAACTGGTACCAGGTCCTGGCCCGCCCGGATGTGCGGGTCGGGTTCTCAAATCCCATGCTCGACGCCTGCGGCTACCGGGCGCTTATGGTGACAGCGCTTGCCGAGGAGCATTACGGTGAGCCGGGCCTCTTTGAGGCAATCATCGGTGGATCTTTTGACCCGCCGCTCAGGCCAACCCACACAGACGGCGTAACGATGATCACCCTGCCGGAGCGGATGAGGCCGGCAGATGAGAAACTCGCCATCCGGGACGGGAGTATCTACCTTCTCTCGCTTCTTGATGCTGGCGGGATTGACTATGCCTTCGAGTATCGGAGCGTAGCCGAAGAGCATGGTCTGCAATGGATCAACCTCCCTCCCGAGATCAACCTGGGCTCTGCAGAACACGCCGACGACTACCAGAGGGTGCATGTGACTCTCGGGTTTGAGCGGTTCCGTTCCATCGGGAGGGAACGCATCGGCCAACCAATCGTCTACGCCATCACCGTGCCCCGCAACGCACCCCACCCAGATGAAGCGCAGATGTTTGTGGACTTCGTTCTGGACGCATTCGGTGAAAAAAAGGCCGGATGGCCCGAGCCGGTGAGCGCGAAACCGAAGACTGCTACGGTGTACCATGCTACAGACTGACAAACCTTTTCCGCATCGCCCACCTATGTAGAGGTAGAGTATGCCCGGCGGAGCTGCTACAATACGTTATCAGACAGCCGCCGGGAGTACTGGATGCCGGATGCCGGGCAATAAACGAGAGATAGAGGTATTTCTCTCACATCTCTCAAATCAGCGAAAGATCGATGGGATACTATGTTCTGGAACAGAGCAATGGAGACAATCCGGCCTGATGAACTTGCAGACCTTCAACTCAAGCGGCTGAAATGGACGCTTCATCAGGCAGAAAAGGTTGGGTTATACCAGAGAAAATTCAAAGAAGCGGGCGTCTCTCCGGACGATATCAGGACACTCGACGACGTGGAGAAACTTCCCTTCACCTACAAAAAAGAGCTCCAGGCCGGATACCCGTTTGGCCTCTTTGCAGTCCCGATGAGGGAGATCATACGAATTCACACCACCTCCGGCACCACCGGAAAACCGACCGTCGTCGGTTACACCCGACAGGATCTGGAGAACTGGTCGGAGTTGATTGCGCGAAACATGACGATGATCGGTCTTGGAGAAGACGATGTCTTTCAGAACGCGGTCAACTACGGTCTCTTCACCGGGGGACTCGGGTTCCATTACGGAGCCGAGAAGATCGGGGCGACGGTGGTCCCAAGCGCAACAGGCAACACCCGGCGCCAGATCGAGATGATTGAGGACTTCGGGGTGACCGCGATCCACTGTACGCCAAGTTACGCCCTCCACCTCGCCGAGGTTGCCGAGTCGATGGGAAAGACACTGGATACTCTCAGGGTAGGGATATTCGGGGCCGAACCCTGGTCGGAGAGCATGCGCGCAGAACTCGAGCGGCGGCTCGGTGTGAAGGCCTATGACAGTTATGGGCTCTCGGAGATGTACGGGCCGGGAGTGGCATTCGAGTGTCCGGAGCACAACGGGCTCCATCTCTGGCATGACTGCTACCTTGCAGAGATCATCGATCCCAAGACTGGTGAGAGGCTCGCACCCGGTGAACGGGGTGAACTTGTCATCACCCCGCTCGTCAAGGAGGCCATGCCGCTCGTCCGTTACCGGACCGGCGACGTGACCCAGCTGATGGACGAGGAGTGCTCCTGCGGGCGCGGGCAGAAGATCGCCCGGCTCACCGGACGCAGCGACGATATGCTGGTCATCCGGGGAATCAATGTCTTCCCCTCTCAGATCGAGCACGTTCTGCGAGCCCTTCCCGAGGTTGGGGAACAGTACATGGTATATATCGACCGTGTCAAACATCTTGATGAGATGACGATCGAAGTCGAGATGAGCAGAGCATCTTTCTCCGGGGAACTGCAGGACCTCGCACGTATACAGAAAAAGATCGCCAGCGAACTCCACAACGCGCTCGGGCTTCGGACCGCGGTGAAACTGGTTGAGCCAGGATCGCTACCCCGGTTCGAAGGGAAGGCAAAGCGGGTCATTGACCGGCGGGGGGCACTCTGATGGTACTCTGGAACCCACGAATGGAGACGATGCCGCCCGATGAGTTGCGGCGGCTCCAGTTCAAACTCCTAAAAACCCTCGTGTACCGGCTCTACAGTTTCAACGAGTTCTACCGACGCCGGATGAAGGAGCAGCAGGTCCACCCCGACGATATCAGGACGCTTGAGGATATCACGAAACTCCCGTTCATGTACAAACAGGATCTGCGGGATAACTATCCGGACGGAATCTTCTCCGCCGACCGAAACGAACTCGTCCGCTACCACGTCTCCTCCGGAACGACAGGCAAACCCACAGTCGTCGGCTATACGGCACGCGACATCGAGAACTGGAGTGAGTCTCTGGCGCGCGCATTCTCCTCCTGCGGTCTTGGGCGGGGTGATGTGATCCAGGTGAGTTACGGCTACGGCCTCTTTACCGGCGGGCTCGGCGCCCACTACGGCGCTGAGCGCGTTGGTGCAACCGTCCTCCCCACAAGCGTCGGGAACACCGAACGGCAGATTGAGCTGATGCAGGACCTCCACGTCACCGCCATCGCCTGCACTCCATCGTATCTCCTTCACATCGGGGAGGTGGCAGAGAAGATGGGGGTCTCGATCAAGAACGACACCGACCTTCGCCTTGGTTTCCTCGGCGCTGAACCCTGGTCGGAGCAGATGCGAGTCCGGATAGAGGACTGGCTCGGGATCCGCGCCTACGATATCTACGGGACAAGCGAACTCTCCGGCCCGTTGTTCACCGAGTGTGCAGAGCAACAAGGAATCCATATATGGGGCGACCTAGCGTTCGTGGAGATTGTGGACCCCAAGACCAACGAGGTGCTTGAACCCGGAGAACAGGGCGAGGTGACCATCACCATGCTGCAGAAAGAGGCCCTTCCCATGGTCCGATATCGGATCGGGGATCTTGCCGCCATTGAGGACGGGATCTGCCCCTGCGGCCGGACGCATCCCCGCATCGGCCGGATACGGGGACGGGTGGATGATATGCTGATCGTCCGCGGCATCAACGTCTTCCCATCGCAGGTGGAGCATACGCTGCTTGAGATTCCCGACGTCGGCAAACACTTCCAGATCGTCGTCGACCGGAAGGGTGCGCTCGATACCATGCTCGTGCGGGTTGAGGTGAGCGAGGAGGCATTCTCTGATAAGATCACCGATCTTATGGTGATCAAGCGGAACGTGGAGCACCGCTTGCGGAGCTCCCTGAACGTGAGTGTGGATGTGGAACTGGTCGAACCGGGAACCCTTCCGCGGTTTGAAGGCAAGTCTAAGAAGGTCATTGACAGGAGGTCTTTGTAATGGAAGAGTCGTATATTGTCAAACAGATCTCAATCTTTTCTGAGAACCGCCCGGGGCGCCTCGCGGCGATCGCCAGTGCGCTGCGGGATGCGGAAATAAACATCTTCGCATTCAGCATCGCTGAAGCGAATGGATTCGGGGTCGTCCGCGCACTCGTTGATCGGCCGGATGACGCCTACAGGAGGCTGACCGATCTCGGGTTCCGGGTCACGTTCACCGATGTCATCGGTGTGAAGATGCGTGACGAGCCGGGTGGTCTCTCAGATATCGCGTCAATCCTCGGGGATGCAGGGATAAACATCGAGTATGCCTATGCATACTCAGGAAAAGATGGAGCGGTCCTGATCCTGCGGGTGGACCAGATTGAGGATGCCGTTCGCCAGATCCTCGACCACGGTGGAGAACTCCTCAAAGCATCCCTTTCACCATAATCCCGGGTTCAGGCCACCTAAACCCCTTCGTCACCCATCTTCACCTTTGAGGAACATATGGACCCTTCCCGCAACCCGCCGGATAGGGATGACAAATGCAAGGCCCATTCCAGGCCGGTCCAGCTCGGCAGCGGCCACGATCGCATCGAGTACCGCATCCGTTCGGTCGGCGGCGACAACCGTCAGAACGATCTCCTTCTCAGGCTCGATGGGAATCCCAAGAAGTGACCTAACCTCATGAATACCGGTCCCACGGCCGAGGAGAATGGTCGCTCCCTCAGCCCCGGCGCCACGGGCCGCCGCAAGCACCGGCTCGGACCAGCCCCGTTTTACAATCGTGATAATCAGTTCGTTATCGGACATATTACTCTTCACCTCGCGTTCCCCGGTAGAGGATACCAAGCGCCAGCACGGAGAGAATGGGTGCAAGCGCTATCAGCGCGATCAGCCCGAAACCGTCGATGACGGGGTTGCGTCCCTCGATCCCTGCAGCAACCCCAACAGCAAGGGAGAGGAGGAAGGTGACGGCCATCGGGCCGGTGGCGACACCCCCGGAGTCAAATGCAATCCCGGCAAACTCCGGATCTGTGAGAAAGAGAAGGATAATGACGAGGGAATAGCCGGGAATGAGAATGTAGAGTAGCGGGATGCCGTAGACGAGACGGGCCATACCGAGTGAGACGGAGATCGCAACCGCGAACGAGAGGGTATAGACGATCAGGGACTCTTTGATATAGCCGCTCGATGACTCTGCAACCTGGTAGCCGAGGACCCGGACAGCAGGCTCTGCGTAGGTAGCAACAAACCCCAGAAGGAACCCGAGCGGGATCAGAAGCCACAGGTGGCCGAACGCAGTGATGGCCTCCCCAATCTCGCGGCCTGCCGGAAGGAATGCGACATTGACACCCTGAAGGAAGAGGACCATTCCAAGAAATGCAACCAGGATCCCCCGCCCGAGGTTCATGACATAAACCCGTGGTAGTTTCAGGAGGACCACCTGAAATACCCCAAAGAAGATGAGCAGCGGAAGGAGTGCCTGAGCAACCTCAAGAAAGACCTGATCCATCCCCTCGAAGAGTTCCAGAATCATGAATAAACCATCCCCATCAGCATGACGCCGAGGATCGGACCAAGGGAAGCAAGCCCGACCAGCCCAAAACCGTCCGTGAGAGCCGAACGGCCGGCGAGAACCGAAGTGATGCCGGTCCCGAGCGCCAGGATGATCGGGATCGTCAAAAGTCCGGTCGTTATGCCGCCTGCATCAACCGCAACAGCCAGGAAGTCTGGAGATGTAAATGGTGCAAGGACGATGACGGCAGCATAACTGACGGCATAAAGGTAAGCAAGAGGAACTCCGAAGATGATTCTGAGGACACCTGCAGTGACTATGAAGCCAACACTGACTGCGATCACAAGGGTCAGGGGTCCGGACGGTATGCCACCCCCCGTGACGGTATCAAGCATCTCCCCAAGGACACGGATGTTCGGCTCGGCGACGGTCGTGAGAAACCCAAACAGGAACGTTCCAGCGATGATCAGCGCGAGTGAACCCCGGACAGAAAACTCGGAGCCGATCGCCTCACCTATGGGAAGAAGGCCCGCCTTCACACCGGAGAGAAAGAGGGCGATCCCGAGGACGACCATGACGCTCCCTAGCAGAAACAGAAGGAGATCTGGCGGCGTCGCACGGAGCACCACAATCTCAAGGACGACGATGATCAGGATGATGGGAAGAACCGCCTGGACAACCTCAACGATCGCCTCCCTGATGCCCTGCAACATGCCGCCGCTCCTCCCGGAAAACCGCCAGGGTTTCGAGTGATCGATAACTATGTCTTGCGTTCAGATAAAGACAGAGGGATCGTCGTCGGTCAGCGCCGTTTCTCCCACTTCAGGAGTTCCGCCACCTCCGAGAGCGTCCGACCACGCCGGATCTCCTCGCGGATCCGTTCTTCGGTCTTCTTCACCTCCATCGCCCGGCGAGCGACCTCGTAGGCCCGCTCCCGGGGAACGACCACGACACCGCTCTCGTCGGCGACGATCCAGTCGCCCGGCCGCACTACCTGGCCGCAGCAGACGATCTCGGTGTTGATCTCTCCAAGACCTTTGGGCTCGCCGGCGTTCGGGACGGTCGCCTTGGCAAAGACCGGGAACTTCATCTCGCGGATATCATCGACGTCCCGGACCGCCCCGTCGATCACGATGCCCGCGATACCCCGGTTCCGGGCCGAGTGAGTAGCCAGTTCTCCCCAGGGCGCAACATCCGTCCGTCCTTCGTTGCTGATAACGAGGACATCACCGGGCCCGGCAACATCTATCGCCTCAACGGGTTTTGCCCAGTCTCCAGCAAGAGTCCGAACCGTCACCGCCTGACCGACCGCTTTTACCCTCCCGCAGATCGAGATGAGATCCGCCATGGCTCCTTTCCGGTGCATGGCGTCGGTGACGTTCGGTGCGGAAACCCCCTCTAAGAGGCGACGGATGACGGCTTCCTGACTCTCTTCTTCACGCGGCCGGATCTCGGGCCGATCGATCGCGTTTCGGATGCGTTGCGCCGCCCCGGTGACGTCGGCGGCCTTGGTAATATTCCCGCCTACGATCACGATCGATGCCCCGGCAGCGACCGCTTCGGATGCGGTCTCTGCATCGAGCCCCCCGGCGACGGCGATCGGGATGCTCACCTCCCCGGCAAGGCGGCGGAGAAGGGCGAGTGACGACCTGCCGATCATCTGCTGATCGATGCCAACATGAGCGTTGATGTAATCGACACCGAGTTTAGCCAGTTCGTGGGACCGGGTGACCGGGTCGTCGACATTGATGAGGTCCGCCATGATCCGGACGCCATACTTGCGGGCCGAACGGACCGCTTCGGCGATCACGGTGTCATCGGCGTCGGCGAGGATGCAGATGATATCGGCACCGGACTTCGCCGCCATCTCCACTTCAACTGCCCCGGTATCGGCGATCTTCATATCAGCCACAATTTCATGCTCGGGGAAGCGTTCCCGGAGCACTCGCACGGCCTGCATGCCCTCGCTCTTGATCAGGGGTGTGCCTGCTTCAATCCAATCCGCACCGCCACGAACCGCTTCTTCTGCGATCTCTACCGCACGATCGAGCTCGAGGAGATCGAGCGCCACCTGGAGAGTTGGCGTTGCCATACAATACCTGTATGATAAAGATTGTATTTATCTGGTGCCGGCCCGGGGGAAACATATATGCATCGGGATGCTTGAGGTAGCCGGCGCCAATGACACCTCATGTCTCAAAGAGTTGAGAACCGGAATGGCTGTATCGATGGTGCGGATGTGATGACGGATGGTTGAAATCGGTTATAAACTGGCATGCGAGGAGCATGGTCCCCAGGATCTCGTCTGCAACGCCCGAATGGCGGAAGAGTCCGGGTTTACATTTGCCATGATATCAGATCACTACCACCCCTGGACAAACCGGCAGGGTGAGAGTCCGTTCGTCTGGGGAGTCCTCGGCGGCATCTCCCAGGTGACGGCAGACCTGCAGCTGATAACGGGAGTCACCTGCCCGACGATGCGAATACACCCCGGCATCATTGCGCAGGCTGCAGCTACTGCCGGGACCATGATGCCGGGACGGTTCATTCTCGGGCTTGGATCGGGCGAGAACCTCAACGAACACATCTTCAACAGTTACTGGCCTCCGGCGCGGGTCCGGATTGAGATGCTCGAGGAGGCGGTAGAAGTGATCAGGACGCTCTGGAAAGGGGGCATGCAGAGTTACTACGGCACCTTCTACACCCTGGAGAATGCGCAAATCTTCACCCTTCCCGAACAACTCCCCCCGATCTACATCGCATCCGAAGGCCCGATCAGCGCATCCATGGCCGCCCGGGTAGGGGACGGGTTCATCAACCCAGGGACAAATGCCGAAGAAACCCTCATTGTCTTTCGGGATTCCGGGGGCGCAGACAAACCGGCGTATATCGAGGTCTCGGTCTGCTGGGCGGAGACCGAGGAGGAAGGGCAGACAACAGCCTACGAGCAGTGGCCGATCCCTGCAAACACCGGAGAACTCAACAGGCTCCTCCCCACACCGGCCCATTACGAGCAGCTGGCAAAGATGGCGACACCGGAGGATGTCGCAAAGCATGTGGTCTGCGGTCCCGATGCGGAGGCGCACATCAAAAAGATCGAGGAGAAGATCCGGATGGGGTTCGACCACGTCTGCATCCACCAGATCGGGCACCAGCAGCGGGAGTTCATGGAGTTCTACAGAAACGAGGTTCTGCCGCATTTCCAGGAGTAGAAACAACTCATTTCACCCCACGCCCAACCATTCTTCCACGCACCGGAGCGCTATAGCGAAGGTGAGGAGCGAGGGAACCAGTACAGAAAACTGCCCCATCGTGACAACCAGCACCTTCAACCGATAAAAATCCGAAGTAGTGGACCGTGGCGATACTCTCGTGGATACCGTGCCATGAGATACGATTATACGATCCCATGTATCGGTGATCGACGCTCCTCCAGGAATGGAGTTTGAGCACCGACCGGGAAAACAGCAACCGGCCAAAACTGCAAAAGAGAGCATGTCAACGCGTGAACGCTGCTAGATGTAGGCTGTCCCTGCGCAAAGGCGTTCCCGGACGGCCTCAAAAAGAAGGACTACTGGTCGGCCGGCTCCTCCTCATCCGTCCGCACCTTGCAGATCCTCTCGACCGATGAGACAAAGACCCGACCATCTCCGGGCTTTCCGGTCCGGCCGTTTGCCCGGACGATCCCGAGGACCGTATCGACGTCGGCATCCCGGACCACCATCTCGATCTTCACCTTCGGGATGAGTTCGACCGGCACCGTCTTTCCCCGGAACCGGAGGGCGATGCCCTTCTGGGCTCCTCGCCCCATCACCTCGCTCACGGTCATTCCATAGATCCCGCTCGTTTCGAGTGCCGTTTTCACGGCATCAAACATCTCGGGCCTGATAACCGCAGTTACCATCTTCATCTGCACCACTCCATCATACACGGACAGACTCGCCGTGCTGGGCGATGTCCAGCCCGACGTACTCCTCTTCCTCGCTAACGCGCAGGCCCATCACCGCATCCACAGCCCTTGCAATGATATAGGTCACGCCGAATGAGTAAGCTACGACCACAGCAACATCCACGAACTGGATGAGGAACTGACCTGGGTTTCCGTAGAACAGGCCATCCACGCCCCCAACCGCGGCGACAGCAAATATCCCGGTCGCGAGAGCGCCAAAGATGCCCCCCATGCCGTGGATCGCCCAGGCATCCAGGCTCTCGTCAAGACCCAATCTGATCCGGAGGAGCAGGGCTCCGTAACAGACAAGGCCGGCGAGGGCACCGATCGGAATGGCAGCCATGGGGCTGACGAATCCGGCCGCCGGGGTGATGGCGACGAGGCCCGCAATTGCGCCGCTGATCATCCCAACCGATCCAGGTCTCCCGCGGACCCAGGCGGCGCAGAGCCAGGCGAGCGCTCCGGCAGAGGCAGCGATGTTTGTTACGACAAACGCGTTCGCCGCAAGGCCGTCCGCAGCAAGAGCGCTTCCGGCGTTGAACCCGAACCATCCAAACCAGAGGAGGGCCCCGCCGAGGAGGACCATCGGGATGTTGTTCGGCTCCATGCCATGCGAACCGAACCCGAGACGCTTCCCGATGACGAGGGCGAGCGCAAGCGCCGCAAAGCCCGAACTGATATGAACGACCGTGCCGCCAGCAAAGTCGAGCGCACCGAGCTCGGCAGCCCATCCACCGCCCCAAGCCCAGTGGGCGAGCGGGTCGTAGACCAGCGTCGTCCAGAGCAGGCCGAAGACGACGAACGAACTCATCTTTATCCGCTCCGCAACCCCGGATGTCACGATTGCAAGCGTGAGGCCCGCAAAGACCATCTGGAAGGCCATAAAGAGCAGGTCCGGGATCCCATCGCCATCCATCCCGACACCCTGCAGGAAGACGTACTCAAGGCCTCCGATCACCCCATGAACGTCGGTGCCGAAGGCGAGGCTGTAGCCGCAGATGACCCACTGGATGCTGACGAGGGCAAGTGCGATGAATGCCAGTGCGAGCATGGAGATGAAATTCTTCCGGCGCACGAGCCCGCCATAGAAGAGTCCCACTCCTGGCGTCATCAGCATGACCAGTGCCGTACAGATCAGAATAAACGCCGTATCGCCGGAGTCAATCATACCCCGACCCCCAGCTCACCATAACGTGTTCTCGCCACATATCAGAAGGAAGTTTCCTTCCATGTATTATAAATATTTCTGTTACGCGACACCCCAGGGGAGAACTGATACCCCCGGCGATCAAAGATCATACACTGACGATGAGCACAATCCAGGGTCCCTCGGGCGTCCGCCAAATCTGTTCCAGCTTGCGGTCGGCAAAGACGCGGATGGAACTCGCAGAAGTCCTCTACCAGGCAGTCTCGCAGTACTCGCTTCTGGATCTCCAGGAGATGCGCAAACGGGTGGAGCGGGATCTTAAGGGCGTCCCTGCAGGATACCGGCAGCGCCTCTACCCATGGATCATGGAGCAGATCTTTGCGACGCACCACAGGCTCATCTCAACAGTCCGCCAGGGCAAGCGAGGCATACCAGACGGACCAATCTCCAGTGAGTTTCAGGACTTCTGCAACATGGTCGAGAAGACGTGCCTTGCCAGCAATACGGAGGAGCAGCACTTCGAACTCCTCTACTTCCTCCTTGCCGCCTTCAACCTCTTCGTCCTCGACCGCCCCGCCCATCCGGTGGGCACCCCATTTCCCGGCGGACTCAAGGTAGAGGTAAAGAACGGGGAGTACCTCTGTCCCGTTCGAGAGAGGGCCAACGATGTCGGGAATGCCCTCTGTCCGTACTGTCCGGCGAAGCAGAGTGATCTTTAAGGGTATAAAAAGAGATTTTGAATATCCCGCGATTTATACGCGGTCACTCTTCCTCCTCGTAGCGCTCGAAGAACGTGACCTCATCAAGGATCTTCTTCTGCTTGATCTGGACTTCCTCGGGGTACCCTGCAGGCACGAGAGAGACAAGCGTATATTCGTCCGGGACATTGAGAAGGGTTCTGACGTCTTCAGCATACTCTTTCTTCTCCCCCGCAACCCAGCAGGACCCAACCCCCCATGACTGGAGCGCGAGGATGAGCTGCATCGTCGCCGCACAGCAGTCTTCAAGGTAGTATTTTGCATCCTTCTTCCCGAAGATGGCAAAGCAGACAGGCGCATCGGCGATGAATCTTGCGTTCTCGGCGAGATTCGCGATCGCCTGAAGGGTCTCGCGATTCCGGATGGCCCCAAAGAGCCAGGGCTGCTCGTTCCTTGCGGTCGGTGCAAGGCGTGCACAGTCGAGCGCATCTTTGAGGATCTTCTCCTCGATAGGGGTGTCCTTGTACTTCCGCACGCTGTGCCGACTCCGTATCACGGTGACAGCAAGATTAACCGTTCCACCAATCGGACTCATGAAACGATGGTGGGCCCTCCAGGCCTAAATACCTTGGGGAAAGGGAAGCAGAGGTAGTCCAGATCGGGACCCGACCCTAAAAGAGGTCCTGTATCATCTGCAGCATGTTCGTAAAACCGTCGGTGACGACCACGGTTGGATCGACCCCTAGGAACGGGAAGATGAAGAGGAAATAGGCAACAGTCCCGAGTGTGCTCCCGACGTTCGCAAGAGCTGCAACCAGCACCACCCTAAAGAGCGGGATCCTCCGCATCTCGGAGAAGGTCTCCGCCACGATGATCCGTTTCAAATCTCCGATGGCAGGCTTTCGCATCTTTGCCTCAACATAGGCTGCAAACCACCCGGCCGCAAGCAGGGGGTTGAGCGACGTCATCCAGGAGACGGCGAACGCCGTAGCCGCCGAGAGAGGATGTCCACCGGCAAGCAGCGTGAACGCGGCGCTCAAGATACCATTGATCAGAACCCAGTAGACGAGAGCGGCCAGCAGAACATCGAGCCCCACACCGGAGAAGGCTATCGCAGCGATCAGGAGGAGGAAGAGGACTGTGACGCCCGCTCCAAAGATCTTCGCCCACGGCAGACCCTTCACCTCACCCGTCAGGGACTGGAGCGGCGGCAGCGTCTCCGGTGCGTCAAGGTAACGCTGCACCCCCTGGATGTGTCCGGCACCGACGACTGCAAGCACCCTCTCGTACTGGGTCCCGAGCATCAAGATCTGG
Organism: Methanoculleus sp. DTU007; assembly: GCF_001512385.1. Taxonomy (NCBI): domain Archaea; kingdom Methanobacteriati; phylum Methanobacteriota; class Methanomicrobia; order Methanomicrobiales; family Methanomicrobiaceae; genus Methanoculleus; species Methanoculleus sp. DTU007. The sequence goes on from NZ_LFRO01000095.1 coordinate 38,906, forward strand.
TGAGCAAGATAGGCATCCCGCTCATCGATGAGAGCCTGTGCACCCTTTGGGGAGAACTTCCGGAACTCCTCCATCGCGGCACTCACCACATCCTGGTTCGTGAGCTCATCCACATCAAGTTCCTGGCCCTCAACCCCCACCAGCGAGTAGAGCAGAGCACCGATGAGTTTGGTCTTCTCCCAGATCCCCATCTTTCCCCAGAACCGGGCAAGCGTGATCCGAATATCCCGGTCTATAAGTCCCACAGATATCTGATGCGCCTGGGCCTCCTCGATAGCGGCCAGCATCTCAGAGCCGGGTTTAACACCAGTCTCGGCGCCGATCCGTTGCTGGATGAAGGTAAGCACCCACTGGACGAGGAGCTGCCCGAAGTTCCCGCCCTTTAGGATATCTGTGACCGAAGGTTCGGCCACCTCCTGAGTGAGCGCTATGTATCGGCCCCGGTCGAGTTCTACGCCGACGATGTCGGGCTGGAACTCCTCGATAGCCGACCGGACTTCATCAATGCTCTTCTGTGAGACGTGCGCCGTCCCGACAAGGCGAATCTCAGCCATTGAGCACCTTCATGCCTTCACTATCGATCACGGCGCGCTTTCCCGGCGGTACCACTGCCCTCTGATAGGCAGCGCGCAGGCCGATCTCCTCTGCGGTCTCAGCGGCCTGCCTCCTGCAGAGGTCGGCCGCTGCAACATGCGCATCGTGGAGAGAGAGTGGTGTGCCAAGGCCAGGGCATTCCGAGACCAAAAGGTCGTCGTCGACCAGCATAAAAGGGTACGTGCGGCAGATCCAGGGGCGGTGAGGATAGATTGAGCATCTGCCGTCCCGAAGAAAGATACATGCATCCTCATTGCGCCGGATGCACCAGGCAAGGGTATATTGGCCGCCAGATTCAGACTCGATAAAGTCCGGATAGGGCTCGGCAACCTCATCCCAGGACATCTTCGTTGCCGCCATGATCTTTCTAACCTCAGCAGGGCTCACCAGCACGAGGTTCGAGTCCTCGGCGACCCGCCGACAGCAGGCACCACACCCCAGGCAACGAAACCCGACGGACCTGATCCGGTTCGCAACATCATCTATTCCAAGCATATTCGGTTGAAATTCTCAAAGAGAAGCCGTCCATTGACAGTATGACTGACCTCCGGATGCCATTGGACACCATAGAGACGCTCATTGGGAGAGGCCATCGCCTCCACACTGCAGATCTCCGATTCTGCAAGCCGGACGAACCCTTCCGGAACGACCGAGACCTCATCTGCGTGGGATGCCCATACCTGCATCCTGTCCGGGTAACCCTCCAGGAGAGGGTTTCGCTCGAGAATATCGACCTCGACCGCACCGAACCCTCCTCTAGCACCCCGGCGGACCATGCCTCCCCGGGCCGTCGCCATGATGTGCAACCCAAGACAGATACCAAGAACCGGAATACCGAGATCCAGGTATTTAGGGGCGACGCCGATGCGCTCAAGAGTTGGACCGCCGCCAAGGATGACCCCCCGGCACCCCCGGGCGACCTCGGTCGGGGGCGTCTCGTTCGAGATCATCTTGGTCTCAATACCCATGTCACGAAGCGTTCGGAGGATCAGGTGGTTGAACTGTCCGTAATTATTAACCACATAGAGTGGAAGCATTGTTTATAGGTGGATTTAAAAAGGTATAGTCCTTCCTCAGGCATACTGCCTGACAAAATCATAGACTTTTTGAGTGATCTCCTCGGGTTTGTGACCCATAAGATAGGCGAGCATCAGGGCACCTCCAGCACCCGTACCTTCTTTGACCTCGCCGATGCAGTAGCGAGCGAGCCCGGGATGTCCAATATCGCCGAAGTTCGGGTCGACGAAGTACGCGGTAGCGCCGACATCGGCGACCGAACGAACAAATCCCGCGGAGGGGTCGTCCCTGACATAGACCGTTGTTGCAAGGCGCGGCACCCTTTTATGGAGCCCTTTTAAGATAGCCGCGACGGCAAGCATCTGGGTCCCGCCGGCAAAGAAGATCTCTCCGGTGTACGTGCTTGCGATTCCCGCCGCCACCGGCATCATGGGGTCGCCCGTAGCACGGAGAATATCCAGCGGCTCGTGGACCCCGGCGGCCTCGATGCGGGCAAGCGCCTCCCTGCAGATAGAATCCTTCAGGCCGAGAGGGTTCTCGGCAAAGGCGCTGCTGACCGAGGCATTGTAGCCGAGCGCCCGCAGGACGCAGAGAGCAGTGGTGGTGCCGCCGGGGACACACTCGCCAAGCATCAAAAAGTCGCTGTACTGCGAAAGGAGCCTCCCGATCATCTCACCCCGCTCATAGAGTTGCGCTGCCTGCGGCACAGCATCCTCTTTCCGGGGGTCGCCGCCCGGGCTCCCGTAAACGTCCAGGCAGGGGACGGTTGGAGGATGGACAAGCCCTGCATTGATGAAGATTGGAGCAAGGCCCGTCAGCTCCACCATTGACCGGGTGATGCTCGCCGGCGTCGGGCACCCGGTAGGAGTGTTCGGCCTGGCCGAGACGCTCGTGATCGCGCCGGTCGTGACGAGTTCCGCGTCCAGGTTCGGTGTGAGCAGGGTCTTTTCGGGGGTCGGCCCGGCACCGGATATGCCGGGGATGGTGGAGAGCAGAGTATTGCCGAGGATAAGCGCCATCATCGGGCGCTTGGGCCTGAACTGTGGATCATTTGAGAGAAATGGACGAGACATCAGTACAATGTGAGGGGGGCGGGGTAGTAGAGGTTGCTGTCAGGAAGATACTGGAAGATACGGGGGCGGGTGTTACAGGTCCGGGGCGCGCATCGACCACGAGGTTTGTCACAGGGCTTTCCCGGGCAGCTGCAGCATCTTTCGGCTTCAGGTCTCGCCTGTTATCCCGAACTCGATACTCGGTGCTTCAATTCATTGGTGAACACCGGTACCCGCACCTTGCGGTGCTCATACACCTCCCTTTTTGGCTGGAGTTACTCTAAAAACCATAAGGGATCTCCAAACTCTGCTCTTCGCATCGCCAGTGCCACACGCTTGCCCCGCCCGCGCGTCGACGATCTTCGGCCATCTCTTGGGCCTCGCCAATACAAACGCCAAAATACCTCACATCGCCAATACTTGAGCAATGTTTGAAATAGAGCGCAGGCTGGAAGAGAGAGGCATCAAAAGAGATGATATCGTCGCCACGGCGATGGAACTCTACGTTCCCCACGGGGTTGGAGCAGATGAGGCCGTGCGCAGGCTCGATGAAAAGATCCGAAAGGCTCTGGACGACCCGAACATTTCATCCCTCCTCCTCGGCGCCATACTGCTTGAGGACGAACTCTACGTAAAGCGGAAGAACTCAGAGATCGCCGACGATCCGGTCTTTTTGCTCTCGGACGAGATCATCGGCATGGCCATCGCCGAGGTGATCGGGGGGACCTACGCACGATTCGAGTTCACCCGTTACGATCAGAAGAAACCGGGCATCTTAAAGGAACTCGGGCCCTTCCTCGACGACGCCATAGCCGGACTGATCGCAGGCTGCACATCGCGTCTCTACAGTGAGTCAATGTGAAATCCGTTCTAGCCCTCCTGCAGTTCTGCACATCGCTCCCCCTCGGGAGACCAGTCGAGTTTGAGCACTTCGCCCGCCGCTCTTACCTCTACCCGCTCGCGGGCTATGTCATCGGTGGGATTGCGGCCGGCATCGTATACTGGATAGCATCTCCTACGGTGGCTGCCACCGTAGCTCTCGCGGCAGTACTCATACTCTCCGGGTGCAACCACTTCGACGGCCTGCTGGACTTTGGTGACGGACTTATGGCACACGGGAGCCGGGAGAAAAGGGTCGCGGCCATGACCGACCGGACCACGGGGGCCGGCGCCGTTGCGGCGGGGATCATCGTCACGCTTCTTGCGTACTCAGGGCTCCAGAGCGTGGCGAATCTCCCGGCAGCCATCCTCGTCGCTGAGGTCTGCGCGAAGGTCGCAATGTCGTACCTGACCACCCTCGGCGTGCCGTTCCGGGAGGGGATCCACTCCTACCTCCATGGATATGCAAAACCCTGGTTCCTGATCCCGGCAACCGTTCTTGCGCTACCGCTCTTCCTGTTGCCATTGCCCCGGCTAGGGATCGCACTTGCTCTCGCAGGCACGGGTATCATCGCCGCACTCATGCTTGCCCTCTCCCGCCGGCTCTTTGGCGGTGTCAACGGCGACGTTGTCGGGGCTACAAACGAGATTGTCAGGGCGGGAACAATCCTCCTCCTTGCTCTCATGTAATCACCTTTTTTATGCTGGCGACCGTTACTACTTTAGGATGATGCAAGATCAGGCCCTCTACTCCCGGGGAGGAGTCATCACTGAACGGAACGCAGACTATGCGACGGTACGGGTACGGATCCCGGCAGGCGTTCTCTCTGCAACCCAGATCAAGCAGTTAGCAAAGATCAGTGAGAAGTTCGGGGACGGCTCACTCCATCTGACCATGCGCCAGACAGTGGAGATCCCGCATATAAACCCCGAGAACCTTCCAAAGGTCGCCAAAGCACTCGAGAAGAATGGGACACCCATCGGGGCGGAGTATAACGAGGTGGTGAATATCATGGCGTGCCCGGGGACGGAGCGGTGCAAGTACGCCAACTGCGAGACGATAGATCTCGCGCGGAAGATTGATCAGCGGGTCTTTGGGAAAGAACTCCCCATACGGCTTCGCATCGCCATATCCGGCTGTACCCGTATGTGCAACAGCCCGCTCCTGAACGATATCGGGATCATCGGCCGGATCCGGCCATTGCGCATACCCGGACTCTGCACAGGATGCGGAACCTGCGTAGAGTACTGCAAAGAATGCGCTATATCCCTGAAGAATGGCATCTCCGTCCTTGACGAGAACAAATGCGTTCAGTGCGGCATCTGCATCCACTCCTGTCCCTACCACCTTCTGAAGTCGGAGTATGATCACTATCAGATCACAGTCGGCGGACGGCGTGGAGCATCCCCGCGCGCTGGGCAGGAACTCGTCACAGTTGAGACCGAGGATGAGGTCGTCGAGGTGGTTGATAAGATCGTCTACTGGGTCTACCGCAGCGCATGGAGTGACCGGTTCCTCGCGGATCAGATGGATGAGATAGGGTTTGAGAAGTTTGCAGAGGAGATCAGGAGAGAGTTCGGGCCAAAGGAAGAGAAAACTGAGGATTAAGAGGAGCTCAATAGCCCAAAACATTCAGCCGGACCGGGCAGGTGGATCCTGGCGGATATCAGTCGACCCGGCCCGGCGACACACATCCCCAATCTAAAAGCGGTACATCGAGCGGAACCCCTCACCAGCGTCATCCTCACACTCGATTGCGCTGCCGTCACGGACGAGGGTATTAAACATGACCGCAGCGTTTAACAGATTTTCGTCCAGGCTTCCACCCTGCCGGACACCAAAGAGCGCCTGGCGCTGCGGCGTCGGGATCACCCGCTTGCCGACCCGGACACCTGCACAGTGTCGACAGTAACCGCAGTAAGAGTAAACTGAAACTTCACGATCTGCGCACGCGACCGTCACCCGGTCCTTCGCATCGTCACGGTGAAATTCAAGTGTCTTCATGATATGAAGAACGTAGATTCCAGGAGGATAAGATTCTGTCGATTAACTGGAGTTTTGGGGGAGTGCATATTCACCAAGCACATAGAAATGCTTTATATTGAGAACGTCCTACGTATAAGTTACTCGCATAAGCAGGCTGTTCGTGCTGACAGGCCTATCTGAGTGGAGGAAACAATTTATGGCAGCTGAAAAGCCCCACATGAATTTAGCAGTAATTGGACACATCGACCACGGAAAGTCTACTACCGTCGGTCGGTTGCTCTTTGAGACTGGAGCCGTACCGACCCATATCATCGAGTCGTACAGGAAGGAGGCCGAAGCCAAGGGTAAGGGCTCGTTTGAGTTCGCCTGGGTTATGGACAGCCTCAAGGAAGAGCGTGAACGTGGTATCACCATCGATATCGCGCACAAGCGGTTCGATACCGACAAGTTCTACTTCACCGTCGTGGACTGTCCCGGCCACCGGGACTTCGTCAAGAACATGATCACGGGTGCATCCCAGGCAGATGCCGCGCTGCTGGTCGTCGCCGCACCAGACGGTGTGATGGAGCAGACCAAGGAGCACGTCTTCCTCTCTCGTACCCTCGGCATCACCCAGCTGATCGTCGGTATCAACAAGATGGATGTCGTCAAGTACGACGAGAAGCGCTACAACGAGGTCAAGGAGCAGCTCTCCCAGTTGCTCAAGGTAGTCGGATACAAGCCTGATGAGATCAGCTTCATCCCGATGAGCTCGTTTGTCGGCGACAACATCGCAAAACTCAGCGGGAACACCCCCTGGTACAAGGGCCCGACGGTCCTCGATGCGCTGAATGCACTCAAGGAGCCGGAGAAACCCGTTAATCTGCCCCTGCGGCTTCCCATTCAGGACGTCTACTCGATCTCCGGTATCGGGACTGTGCCCGTCGGCCGTGTCGAGACCGGTGTCATGAAGAAGGGAATGAAGGTCAGCTTCATGCCCGCAAACAAGGAGGGTGAGGTTAAGTCCATCGAGATGCACCACGAGGAGATCCCGCAGGCGCTTCCAGGCGACAACGTCGGGTTCAACGTCAGGGGTATCGGCAAGGGCGATATCCGCCGTGGTGACGTCTGTGGTCCTGCCGACGTGCCTCCAACCGTTGCAGAGGAATTCGTCGCACAGATTGTTGTGCTCCACCACCCCAGCGCAATAACCGCCGGCTACACCCCGGTCTTCCACTGCCACACCGCCCAGATCGCATGCTCCTTCGTCGAGCTCCAGAAGAAACTTGACCCGCGCACCGGCCAGACCAAGGAGGAGAACCCAACGTTCCTCAAGACCGGCGATGCGGCTATCGTCAAGATTCGGCCAACCCAGCCCATGGTCATCGAGAAGGTCAAGGAGATCCCGCAGCTTGGGCGGTTCGCTATCCGGGATATGGGCTCAACCATTGCAGCAGGCATGTGTATCAACATCACGCCCAAGCAGATGAGATAAGAAAGTACCTACAATTTTTTTGGTGGTGAAGATGCAGAAGGCCAGAATACGTCTTTCCGGAACTGATTTCAAAGAAATTGAGATGGTCTGCGATAGGATCAAAGAGATAGCAGAGCGTACCGGCGTCAATCTGGCTGGTCCGATTCCGCTGCCCACGAAGAAACTCGTGGTGCCCACCAGGAAAAGCCCTGATGGCGAAGGTACTGCAACCTGGGACCGCTGGCAGATGCGGGTGCACAAGAGGCTCATCGATATCGATGCAGATGAACGCGCACTCCGTCAGTTGATGCGTATTCAGGTTCCAAAAGATATCGGCATCGAAATTGTGCTGGAGAGTTGAGGTGGGAGCGGCGTGAAGGCCGCCGTGTTCACGACACGGTTCCGTGAACGACTCTCATTCGAGGGGGTTTTTCTCCTCATACTTCTGGCCACAATTGCCCTGCGCTTTTTATTTTTAGATCTAAAACTCTTCCACCACGACGAGGCTATCCACGCGTGGTTCTCATATCGGCTCCTGACCGAAGGGGTCTACATGTACGACCCCATGTATCACGGGCCGTTCCTTTACTATGTGACGGCCGGGTTCTTCTCACTCCTCGGGGACTCCGACATTGTGGGCCGGTTCTTCCCGGCACTGCTCGGTACGTTGCTTGTCCTGCTGGTCTACCCGATCTATAAACTTGGGTATCTCGATAAGAAACAGACCCTGGTAGCGGCGCTCTTCCTTGCCGTATCACCAAATATGGTCTATTTCTCACGATTTCTCCGAAACGACATCTTCATCGCATTCTTCACGATGGTGCTCCTCGTCGCCCTTCTCTACTACTTTGAGCGGCGACAGATGCGATATGCGCTGATTGCCGGAGCGGCGATTGGTTTTGGGATGTCCGCAAAGGAGAACATGCCGATCATCATCCTGATCTTTGGGGTGTACCTCCTCTATCTGATCTGGACAAGAAAGGTACAGCTCCCTACCCACTGGATCAGGGATCTCGTGCTCGGCGTCCTCGTTGCGTTCGGGATCATGGTGGCCTTCTATTCATCGTTCGGCGCCCACCCGGAGCTGGCTCTGACCTGGTGGATCCAGGCTATCGATCACTGGATGGCAATGCACCAGATGCAGCGCCTCGGAGGACCACCGTACTTCTATATCCTGCTCTTTGTACTCTATGAGATACCGATCCTGATCCTTGCCGTAGTAGGGATCCTGCAGTTCATCGATATTCGCGGCATCATCTTCCGATGGAGAGAGCAAAGGATGGGCCGTGCGGGAACCCCGGAGATAGGAGATGGTGCGGAGGACCGTGAGGAAGTGCCCCCAACGGTAGAACCTCTCCCTGTCGAGCAAAGATTGGGCTTCAAAGATCACCTCCGCGAGATACTCTCAGGTACCGGGAAGATTCAGCCCGTCGACCGACAGAGGGAGTTCGCACGTTTTGCTATATTCTGGATGTTCCTCTCACTTGCGGCCTATGCCTACATCGGCGAGAAGGTGCCGTGGCTGATCCTCCACCAGCTCCTGCCCATGATCTTCGTTGCGGTCTATGCGATGACCACAAGGAAGGCAGTCATCGCCGCCGTCGCCAGCATCTTCCTGATCGGCATGACGCTCCATGTGGCATTCACCCCGGCAGACATCAACGAACCCATCGTGCAGGTGCAGAACTCCGAAGAGCTGCGGGAGGTCTTTGCCAAGATCGATGCTGCAGACCGGGTAGCGATCGCGACCGACAACTATTGGCCGCTGCCCTGGTACTATCGGGGCGAGAATGCCTCGAAGCTCAGTTACTATAGCCAGAAGGTGAGCGAACCGACGATATATAGTGGAGACTTCGACGTGGTGATCACCCGCGACGACGACACCTACCCGGCTCTCGAGGGCTACACAAAAGAGGCCTACCGGTTGAACTACTGGTTCTCCTACGAGGAGAACAAAGACAGGCTGCTTGAGTATTACTTCCTGCGGAACGGAAACGTGGGTAACCGGATTATAGAAGTATTCACGAAAGCTCCGGCCGGAACGACGGCCTGAATACCTTTTGAGCCATCGGTCTGGGACTGCGGATTCAGTAACCGGGACCCGCCGCCCCGTCACCGTTTGACGGTGGTAGGCCCCCATTTTTAGGTATGACAACAGCTGGACTTGCGCAGACCCATACAAGGCCCGTGCTCAACGACTGTCCGAAGGGCGGGAAGCACCTGGAACCTGCAGTCAGAGTATCACCTTATTACCTATCGAGACCCCACCCGCTCCAACGAGCCATCGCGCTTCGGACTGCAGTCCATCTATTGTTGAAATATACCCCCGAATACCTCAGTACGCGAGTTGCCACAGTTCACTGTACCGGACTCGCCAATAGCATGCTTATGAGCGCAAAGATTAGCAGGAAATTGAGTATAGAAAGCGCGAAGACAGGAGTTTAAAGAGTTCCGACCTTTTAAGATAGGGATGAACACCAGAATCGAAACAACGGCGTTTCAATGGGTTAAAAAATGAGAGTTTACCGATGATTATCCAAGTTCATCCCAGCGGGTCTTCCTACGGTAGAGAACGACTCCCACGATACCCAGGA
>NZ_LFRO01000026.1:0-1265 GCF_001512385.1 Methanoculleus sp. DTU007
CAACCGCGCCGGCAACCCCCCCGGCGGTCCCGAGGAGGGTGAAGAAGTATACCAGGGCGATCACGACCATCCCCTCGAACACGCCGGCAAACCCGAAATCGTGCAGCGCGGTCCAGAGCAACGGGATGAAGAAGAGGAGGCCGGCCCCGAAGAGTGCCGCGACAAAACCGGCCTTCAGGCCATCTTTCGGCCTGTCCCCGGAGGCATACCCCGCGATGAATCCGCCGGCAAACGGTGCGGCCACGACCAGCAGCAGACTGAGAAGACCGGATACGAGGGCAAAGCCGGTGGCGACGACCAGCAGACCGGGTGCGAGGGCCAAACCGACGATGGCGGCCGTGCCGACGGCGATCCCGTTCCGCCCGCCCCGCTCGCCCGCCCCGGCGGCACCGTCTCGTTGGAGAGCGCTGCGCGCTGCTCTTCCCGTTGCCCCGCCGATGGCGTTGTAGGGGAGGAGGAGCCCCGTGAAGATCAGGACGTAGAACGCAAAGGTTGACAGGACTGAAGGGTCTTCCGCCGCGAGGCTCGTGAAAGCCGCCGCGATCAGCGCCACGATCACGCCACAGACGGCGCCGGCAACCGCGCCGTCCTTCGCCGTTCCCGGGGTGAAGAGACCGGCGATGAAACCCCCGCAAAAGAGGAAGGCCACCGTCACGACCGGGTCCGGGAGGAGACCCGACCGGCCGAGAAGAAAGAGGCCGCCGCCTGCCACCGCTCCCGGAATCACCCCGGAAAATCGGCGAGCGTCGAATGAGACCATGGGAGACTCTCACCGTACCGTGCGATAGGCTTTCCGATTTGCCCCGGCCGCCCGTAGGCTTATCGGGTGGTGCATTGGCAAATCTCAAGACGGTGGATATGGACCTCTACAAGATCGCGAGCAAATTTTACGGGGGGTGAGGGGAGCCTCCCCTTAATCCTCAGGCCCTTTCAAGTTCTTGTCCTGCTCTTTTCCCGAAACTCTGCCGCACAACCGCGCCGGCAACCCCCCCGGCGGTCCCGAGGAGCGGAAAGAGCAGTCCCAGCGCGATGGCGACCATCCCGGCAAGCCCGGCGGCGAACCCCGTTCCATGGGACGCCGTCCAGAGCATCGGGAGCAAGAAAAGACCGGTCCCGAAGAGCGCCGCGACAAGCCCGGCCTCGAGGCCGTCTTCCGGCCGGGTCCCGGCGGAATATCCTGCGATGAATCCGCCGGCGAGCGGAACGATCACGACGAACGGGGCGATAAAGACGAGCACGAGAGCCGAACCGGCGATGACGGCCGT
>NZ_LFRO01000026.1:1288-3215 GCF_001512385.1 Methanoculleus sp. DTU007
CCGTTTCGCACCGCCGTCCCGCCCGCTCCGCCGACGGCGCTGTAGGGGAGGAGGAGCGCCGTGAGGATGAGGGCGTAGAAGAGGAAAGTCATCCAGAACGGGGGATACTGCGGGTTGTTCTCCACCAGGCTCATGAGGGTTATCGTAGAGGCTGCAAGCAGGGCCACGAGCACCCCGCAGACGGCGCCGGTGATGGCTCCGTCCTTCACCGAGCCCGGGGTGAGAAGCCCGGCAATGAGCCCTCCGCAAAAGAGGAACGCCACTATTTCAAACGACCCGGGGAGGACCTTCAGGAGACCAAGGAGTGAGGCTGCACCGATCACCGCCGCTCCCACAACCGCCCCGTAGAAGCGTCTGGCTACGGCACGCGATACCATGCGTCGATCTCATTTCGCCGGCTGTTATCCGTTTCGGTTTACCCCGGCCCCCGGAGCAGAGGTATTATACGCGAGGAGGGTATGGAACTGGAACGGAGACGCGGCGGGAGACCGGGTGGCAGCCCTCCGGAATCCGGCCTCAGACTCGCTGCTCCGGAACCGGACCGGTATACCATGAGCATCACTGATTACTGTCGACGTACCGTCGCCTTCACCCGGGATATCATGCGCCAGCCGGTGAAGACAAGGAGAGACCTCCAGTTCTCCGACTTCGTCTTCTTCCTCCGGTTCGCCCGGCCCATCTGGAGCGTGGGCGTGCTGGCCCTCGTAGCGACCGCTCTCGTCTCGGCCGCAAAGACCATCCTCCCACTCAGCATCAAGTTCTTCATCGACAACATCCTGCTCGGAGAGAGACCGGCCACCGACTCCCTCCTTGCAGGCGCCGCAGGGACCCTCTCCTCGCTCAATGCACTCATCATCGCCCTTCTGCTGCTCGGGCTCTTCACCGGAGGCATGGATCTCTTGCGGAACTACTGGACCGCCCGGTTTCGGGAAGGGTATGCCTTCAATCTCCAGACCGCTCTTGTCGAGCACGTCTTAAGTTTCCCGCTCTCGTACTTCAAGTCGCAGCAGACCGGCTACATCATGTCGCGCCTCTCCGACGACGTCCAGATCCTGCAGTATACTATCTCCCAGTACCTACCCCAGAGCATCGCAAACGCCCTCTATGTCATCTTCACCTTCGCCATCCTCTGCATCTTAAACCTCAAGTTGACCCTCGTCGTCGTCGCCTTTATTCCCCTCTACCTGCTGGTCAACGCCGTCTTTATCCGGCGGATCCGCGCCGCCACCCACCGGGAGCGCGAACGACAGGCCTACGTCTCGCGGGATCTCCAGGAGGTGATCTCCGGGATCGACACCGTCAAGTCGCACGCCGCAGAGGACCGTGAGGTGCGCAGGGTCTCCGGGACACTTCGGAATATGGTCGATGCCCGGATCCGGAACACAATGCTCTCGGCATTCTCGGAGTACTTCAGGATTGGCACGATGTCGCTCATGCTGATCGCCGTCTTCTGGTTCGGTGGGAACGAGGTGCTCGCCGGTGCTATGACCGTGGGAGACTTCGTCGCGTTCGCGGTCTACATCGTGACGTTCGCCCCCACGGTCAACACCTTCTTCGCCTTCCCCGTCGTCATGCAGCCCGCGGCGACATCCGCCGCACGACTGCGCGACCTCTTTGCGATGCACGGCGAGTCAGGGAGAACTTCAGGTGCCGGCGGGATCGCACCCACCGTGGTGCAGGGCAGGATCGAGTTCTCCGGTGTCTGGTTCGGCTATGCGGAGTCGGAACCAATTCTTCGGGACGTGAACTTCGTCGTCCGGCCCGGCGAGGTGGTCGCCATCATCGGGCGGACCGGTGCAGGGAAGACGACGCTCATCAACCTGATTCTCCGGGCGTTTTTACCACAGAAAGGAACAGTCACACTCGACGGGCGCGACCTCTCAACCCTGGATCCCCGATGGCTGCGGCGGCAGGTCTCGCTCGTCTC
>NZ_LFRO01000026.1:3241-3474 GCF_001512385.1 Methanoculleus sp. DTU007
CAGGACCTCTTCCTCTTCCACACCACCATCGAGGAGAACATCCGCTACAGCAGGCCCGACGCCACCCATGATGAGGTTGTTGAAGCCGCCCGGAAAGCGCAGATTCACGATGACATTATGCAGTTTCCGAAAGGTTACCAGACGATCGTCGGAGAACGCGGGACACAGCTCTCCGTCGGTCAGAGGCAACGGGTCGCCATTGCCCGGGCGTTCTTAAAAGACGCGCCCATCCT
>NZ_LFRO01000090.1:0-2115 GCF_001512385.1 Methanoculleus sp. DTU007
TCGAGTTCGAGGTGCAGCGCCGACCCCCCGAAGATCGCGAACCAGACGAGCGTAAAGAGGGTCGGGATGGTGAGAACGGTCAAAACAAACTCCCGGATGGTCCGCCCCCGGGAGATGCGGGCGATGAAGAGCCCCACGAACGGCGACCACGAGATCCACCACGCCCAGTAAAAGACCGTCCAGTCCCTGCTCCACTCGAACCCCGCAAACGGGTAAGACTGGAGGCTCAGGTCGATGATGTTGTTGACGTAGCCACCGAGGGCGGAGGTGAAGACATTAAGGATGTAGGGCGCCGGGCCGAGGGTCAGGATGGCGAGGAGGAGCGCTACCGCAAGGACGATGTTGAACTTCGAGAGGACCTGGACACCTTTCTCCACCCCGAGGATCGCGGATGCCATGAAGAGCGCCGTCGCGATGAGGATGATCCCGATGGTGACGGATATCGCGGACGAGAGCCCGTAGAGATGGGTGAGCCCGCTGTGGATCTGGAGGGCGCCGAACCCGAGCGACGTCGCGGTCCCGAAGACCGTCGCGAAGACCGCGAGCACGTCAACCATCTTCCCGGCGGGCCCATAGATCCCCTCGCCGAGGATCGGGTAGAAGCAGGAACTGATGAGGCCGGGCATTCCGCGCCGGAACGAGAAGTAGGCGACGGCGAGGCCGACGATCGAGTAGATCGCCCACGGGTGAATCCCCCAGTGGAAGAACGCGTAGCGCATGGCGAACGCGGCGGCGTCGGGGGATGCGGCGTCGATGAAGGGGGGCGGCTGGAGGAAGTGGACGAGCGGTTCGGAGACCCCCCAGAAGAGGAGCCCGATCCCCATCCCGGCGGCAAAGAGCATCGCGATCCAGCCGAAGAACCCGTACTGCGGCCGTTCTGCGTCATAGCCGAGTTTGATCGTCCCGTATCGCGAGAGCGCGAGTGCGAGCGCGAAGACGAGGAAGAAGAAGACCGATATGAGGTAGAGCCAGCTGAAGTTGTCGAGGATTGCGGCGTGGACCGCGGACGAGCCCGCGTCAAGGAGGTCGGGCCTCGTGACCCCGAACCCGATGAAGAAGAGGATGATCCCGGCGGAGAGGAGGAAGACCCCCTCCCTCCGGAGATACTCACGAAGCATTGCGTCTCCCCGGTTGTGGCACGAGGAATATCGAAGCCCTCGACCCGGTCACGATCCGCTCCGCCGTGTACCCCATCGGGGCGGAGAGAAACGCCGCGCTCTTCCTCCCGAGGACGACGACGTCGGCCTCGATCTGGTCGGAGACATACAGCACCTGCGCGGCGGGGTCTCCGATCTGCTGCTCGACGGTGACGCGCCCGAAGTACGGGCGGAGTTCTTCCGCCACCGTGCCGAGTTCTCTCTCGACGGCCTCCCGCCGAACCCGCTCCGCCAGCGGATCGGCCATCCTCCCCCTGACGTGGAGGACGTGGCACCAGGCTCCCGCGAACTCCATCACGTAGGGGAGCGTGCGGGCGGACGCCTCGTCGAGGTCGGTCGCGTAGAGGACGTTGAGGTCACTCTGGGCGGGGTCCGCCCCGTCGTCGGGCAGGCGGGGCCGGACTTTGTGGACGAATACGGGAACGTCGGCAAGCCGGAGGAGATCCCGCGAGACGCTCCCGAGAAGCATCGTCTCGATGTGCCACCGCCGCTTCGCCTTCATGTAGATGCCGTCGACACCCTCGAGGAGCGCCGTCTCCGCGATTGCCGAGGCGATGTGGCCTTCCCCGGTCTTTACCTCCACGACGAGCCCCGTCTCTTCGAGCGCCTCCGATAGAAGCGTGAGCCACGAGAGATCGGCTCCCCGGAAGAACGAACCGGGTTCGTTCACGTGGTAGAGGCAGACCGAGTTCGCCCCGAGGGTTTTGAGGATAGTTCCGGCCTTCCTCACCTCTTCGGGCCTCTCTCCGTAGGCGACCGGAATCAGCGTCTTCTCAAACATCCCCTGGACACCTCAAGAACGCCGGGTGCCGCCCGGCAAATCCTGAATACCGGTAATATCGGGGTTTCGGCATCATTAATGCACCGAAGTCGATCCCGGGCCTCTCCGACGGCGGCGGCTCCCGGAATTCTTGTGTCTCGCCGCACCGGAGGAGTGAGAGTGATTGTTTGACTTTCG
>NZ_LFRO01000090.1:2125-4292 GCF_001512385.1 Methanoculleus sp. DTU007
TTCATCCGCTTCTCGATCTCTTCGGGGGTCTTCGGCGCCGGGACGATGACCTTCTCTCCGGGCTGCCAGTTCGCCGGCGTCGCGACACCATACTTGTCCGAGGTCTGGAGTGCCTTTGTGAGCCTTAAGATCTCCGGCATGGACCGTCCGTTGGACATCGGGTAGTAGAGCATGGCACGCATGATCCCCTTGTCATCGATGAAGAAGACCGTCCTGATGGTCGAGGTGTTGCTCTGACCCGGATGGATCATCCCGTAGCGCCGGGCGACCTGCATGTCGAGATCGGCGATGACGGGGAACGGGATCTCGACGCCCATCTTCTCCTTGATATTTCGGATCCAGGCCAGGTGCGAGTGGACGCTGTCGATCGAGAGGCCCACGAGCTGGACGTTCATGCTTGCGAGTTCCTCGGCGATCGCGGCAAACGCCATGAACTCCGTGGTGCAGACCGGCGTGAAGTCAGCGGGGTGAGAGAAAAGGATGACCCACTTCCCCCGAAGATCCGAGAGTTTCAGGCGCCCATGGGTGGTTAGTGCGTCGAACTCCGGTGCTTTCTCGCCGATGACCGGCATCTGGATAACTTCTTCAGGTTCCATGGTATCACTTCTTCGGGCGGTTGCCCATGTACTCTTCGAGGGCGGTCTTACCGTGGATGTATGCCGGCATCCCGGCGAGCAGGAACGCGACCCGAAGCCCCTCCTCGATCTCCTCCTTCGAGACGCCGAGACTCTTCGCGCCGGCCATCTGAGCACGCACGGCGTGCCAGTCCCGGAGGGCCGCCGCGATTGCAATCGCGATGATCTTCTTTGTCTGTCTTGAGAGGGCGCCGTCGGCCCAGACCACCTGGTCGAGCCCCATGACCTTCCCATAGAGATCGGGATCCGTCTCCTTGAGTTCCTTAAAGATCTCGGGCACTTTGCCGATCTTCTCTTCAAGCCTCTTTAAGTCCTCTCCCATCTCTCTCACTCCTCGAGCACCATCGGCTCCCCGCAGCAGATCAGTTCTCCGCCGCCGGCCTCAAGGACCTGGACGACGTTTCCACAGATCTCGCAGCGGTAAACCTCACCTTTTGCTGATACGTTCACCATCACGCTCACCTCGGGATCATTCGTTAGACCTTTTGGGAGGATTCATGACATCTTCCGGTGTCTTTATGTCCGGCCTGATATGCGTCATTGGGAAGCAGTTGTACATCTCGCAGGCACAGGTCGGGCACTTGACAAGGTCCTCGTCGGTTTTGTCGATCCGGAGTTCCCGGCCGCAGTCGACGCAGATGTAACGGCCAGGACCCGGCCGCTCACCGGCTTTTGCTGTTTTTCTGGTTTCTGGTTCGGCCACAGGCATTCACCGAAACGGTACTACTGTTTCAAGGTATTTAGCAGTATCCTTCTCGCCGGGATCGGTTCGGACTCCGACAGCCGGATTGCGCCACATGATATTAATAGGTTTGTGCATAACTTCTCACTCATGCCAAAGAAGGTCCTCGCGCTACTTGGGAGCCCCATTCTCGACGGAAATACAGCCCGCCTCCTCGACGAGGCCATACGGGGGGCAAAGGAGGCCGGATGCGAGGTCGAGAAGATCGATGTCGCTCACATGGACATCCTCCCCTGCATGGAGTTCTTTCAGTGCAAGGTGGGTGATACCTGCCTGATCCAGGATGAGATGACGGAGATCTTTCAAAAGTTTCGCGAGATGGACGGCCTGATCATCGCAACCCCCATCATGACGATGGGCATCCCCGGAAGGCTCAAGTCGTTCATGGATCGGTTTCAGGTCTTTTATATGGCCAAATACCACCGGAAAGAATCATTCATCTCTCCCGAGCACCGAAAGAAGCGCAAGATGCTCTTTATATCGATCGCGGGGATGAACCTCCCGAATGTCTTTGACGGAGCCAGGATGACCATTCAGGCGTTCGGTGAGATCATCGATTGTCCCCTCTGGGACGAGGTGCTCCAGAACGACATGGACACCATTCAGGATATCGCGACGCGGCCGGAGGTGATGGAGGCGGCGTACCGGAAGGGCTCCGAACTCGGGCGGCTGGTGGGTTAATCGTCGGGCTCGATGTGGACCACCACCTCGGCAAGCCCCGGCACCGCCTCTTTGAGCCGCCGCTCGACCTCTTCGGAGATCTCGTGGGCCCGGGCAACCGGGAGGGCCG
>NZ_LFRO01000003.1:0-6384 GCF_001512385.1 Methanoculleus sp. DTU007
TGGGTGGGACTGCGGGGCGCTGTCCCGATCATCCTCGCAACCTATCCTCTCGTCGCAGGGGTGCCGAACGCGGATGCGATCTTTAATATAGTCTTTTTCATCGTCATCTTCTCGGCGCTCGTGCACGGAACCTCGATCCCCTCAGTCGCCCGGTGGCTCGGTCTCTCCGCCCCGCTCGCAGAGACGGGCAAACTCTCTCGTGAGTTCGATGTGGACCCCGACACCTCAAGCGAGCTGGTCGAACTGGTCATCCCCCCCGACGCATCTGCGGTGGGTAAGCAGGTCGTCGACCTCGGGCTGCCGAAGGGCACCCTTATCATCCTGATGCAGAAAGGAGACGAGCGCTTCGTCCCGGTCGGCAGCACAGTCATTGGAGCCAACGATACGCTCCTCATCCTGACGACGGATGAGATGGTGGAGTCCGTCCGCGCCTGTCTCCTCACCTGCAAAGAACCGCGCAGTGTTTCCAGCTCGCCGTCTCTCGCTGAGAGTTTCTCCTGTACAGCGGTAATCGAGAAGGACCCCGACCGTGCCGAGCCGGATCAGCCGGTTGTCTTCAGGGGCCTGGCTACGGTCTCCGGGGACTGCACCGCAACCGTCTCGGAGATGGCCTGGGACTTCGGCGACGGGACGACAGACAAGGGCGAGACCGTCAGCCACGCCTACGCCGCGGCGGGAACCTACACGATCACGCTGGTTGTCACTCTCAGCGACAATACCGCCTGCCGGGCAACGACGGATATCACAGTCTACTCTGCCGAAGCGTCCGAGGGAGAGGAACAGGGTAGATAGCACCACGTCTTTTTTTGGATCACGGCCCGGCGACCGTAATCCAGGCCGTCTCTTCTCCAAAATTCTCGGCGTGAGCCTCGTTGCGGCTCAAAATGGGCAAAGGGTGGTGCACTGTTCTGGTTACGGAGTTGGATCCTGATTTGCCAGTTTGAGCGTGAACCGGAAAGCCGCTCCTTCATCCGGGCGTCCAGGCACGCGATCCTCGATCCAGATCCGTCCCCCGTAGCGCTCGATGAGTCTTCTGCAGATGTAGAGTCCAAGCCCCTCACCCTTCTTCCGTGCATTGCCCCGTTCGTTCGAACCGGTGAAAGAGTTTCTCCTTCACGTCGTCGGGCACACCGGGTCCATTGTCTTCAACTGAGACCAGCACCTCGCTCTCTCGCTCCTCGGCCCGGATGGTGATCTCTACATCCGGTCCGCCAAACTTAACGCTGTTGCCGATGAGGTTTGTGAATATCGTCGGCAGGAGATTGTCTGCCAGCACCATGAGCCCCGGAACATCCTGCCGTATTGATGCACCACGGAAGTTTCTGATCTCCTCATTCACGATCGCGTTGAGATTTACCGGCACAAACCTCGGCAGTTCTGTATGTATTCGTCGGATTGCCGCCACGTTTATAAGGATCTCAGTGCTTCGAGCGATGCTGTCGCGGAGTTTCTGGGCGTAGATCCTCTCGGTGCCATCAAGCAGATCGAGCATGAGATCGGCGTAGAGGCTCGCGACGTTGTTTGAGTTTCGGATGTCGTGCGTCATTATGTCAAGATAGAGGTTTGCCTCGCGATGCGCCTTCTCCAGACTGGCGATCAGCCTGTTTCGCTCTTCTTCGCTCCGTTTTTGATCGGTGACGTCGCGTGCGTTCACAATGAACCCCAGATCGCTCTTCCCCCGGGAGATGCTGGCACCCGTAACGTCGAGGAAGATCCACTGTCCAGCAGAATCGCGGATTCTGACCTCGAAATGAAGTCTTGCCACGTGCTGTGCTGTTGCGATCCTCATTGCATCCACTACCGTCGAGACATCATCGGGATGTATCAGGTCGAGTATGTCCCTGCCGATGAGTCTCTCGGGATCGTAGCCCCCGATCCGCTTCATTGAGGGGTTCGCATAGGTGATCTGCCCTTTCGCATCGAGGAGCAGGATGATGTCCGACGTATTCTCGATGAGTGACCGGAAGTGCATCTCGCTCTCCAGCAGGGCGCGGTTGAGTCGGACCAGTTCATTCCTTTTCTGCTGGAGCTGCTCGGTGGTGCGCTGCAGTTCTTCATTCTGAGTCTCCATCTCTTTGGCGAACTGTTGCAATCGCTCCAGAAGATTCTGCTTCTGCGCTTCCGCCCGCTTCAGTTCCGTGATCTCTGTTCCGACAATGATGGCGCCGGTGACCTCTCCCCGTGCATCTCGCATGGGCGTCTTTATGGAGTAGAAGACCCGATCGCCAACCGTCTCCTCGAAGGTCTCGGTGTTCCCGGTCATTATCACGTGCTGGATGTTGGTTGTGATGGATCCGCCGACCTCCGGACCGAGGAGTTCTATCAGCGTTCTGCCGAGCACTTCGCTGGTCGGTCTACCGATAATCTTGAGCATGGCGGGGTTGCACATGACAAAACGGCCCTCGCGGTCGGTAACGTAGATGGGTGCCGGTGTGTTTTCGGTGATGGCGTTGAGGATGGCGTTGGCCTTTGCGAGTTCGTCCGTACGCTCGATCACTCGCTGCTCAAGCGTCTCATTTAACCTCCTCAATGCCTCCTCGGCCCGCTTGCGTTTGGTGATATCGATACCCACCTGCAGGATACGTGGCGAGCCGTCTGTGTCGGTGAAGGGGAAGTCGAATATATCGTAATCATGACCGTCCGGACCGGTCGTCTCCCAGCGATGGGGCGCACCCGTCTTCATCACGCTGAAGGCTTCGCAGTTCTCGCAGGGCTTGGTGCGTCCAAAGAGATAATCGAAGCAGCGCCGGCCATCGGCCTCACCAAACCGTTTCCTAAAGAAGCGATTGGAAAAGGATACGTGATAGTCGGAAGATAACAGTATCACGTACACAGGCAGCGTCTCCAGAACGTCGTAGAGGCGTTTTCGCTCCATCTTCGCTGCCTCCTCCGCCCGGATACGCTCAGTTATCTCGGTTTGTAGGGCCGTATTCATCTCCTGGAGCCTCAGCGTGCGTTCCATGACGCGTACCTCCGGTTCGTCGTGCGCTCTCTGTAACGTTTCTTCGGCCAACTTGCGTTCGGTAATATCCTGGCCCTGAGCGATCACCGAGGAGACTGCCATTTGGTCATCCCCATACACGGCTGCCGAATTCCAGAGAAGTATCCTGATTTCACCGTCTTTTGTGATTATGGGGATCTCGACGGATTCCCATCGCTTCCCGGTCGTCGCCCGTCGAATATGATCCATCAACTCGTCCCGCTGTCCCTCGGGAAAGAGGATTGCCGGGGATTGACCGATGACGTCGTTTGCGGCATAGCCTGTCAGGCGTTCAAAGGCGTTGTTGAACCTGGTGATCTTGAGATCTGCGTCCCAGACGATGATGGGAGCGTTCGCGTAGGTGATCAGATTCTCCAGGTACTGAGTCATCTCGCGCAGTGAGCGTTCGCTCTCCCTCAGTTCGTCCAGGTTCTGCCTCAACTTTCCTTGCGTCTCCGCCAGGTCCTTGTAGGCATTGCTGAGTTCTCTATTCTTGCGGACCAATTCCTGTTCAGTACGGATGCGTTCCTGCGCGTAACGTATCGATCGTGCAAGCGACAGACTCGTCAACTGGTCTTTTGCAAGATAATCCTGCGCCCCCATCTGATGTGCCGCAAAGTAGGTCTCTTCATCGTTGCGTTCGGAGAGGACCACGATGGGGGTGCCAGGTGCGTGCCTTCGCACGGCCCTGACCGTATCGATGCCCTGGCTGTCCGGGAGGTCCAGATCGAGGAGGATGAGATCGAGTTCTTCTTTCTGCAGGATGGATAGCCCGGACGAGAGGTCCTGCGCGGACCTGATCTCGCTATCGGGCAACTGTGGGCTGGCGAGCAACTGGTGTATCGTCTTTAGATCAGCCGGATTATACACAATTACCAGGATCTTCATGCTGGAGCCCCACTTAGGGACAATAGGGTTCTGGCCGAGAGTCCGCTCTCCTCGACTGAGTGCGTCGCTGTTGCAGACCTCGCGTGTTGTAGCGACGCTAGGGTGCAATCGGTTCGAGGGATTGGTCCAGTATTCGCGCGTTCCGAAAAGCAGCCTTGATCTCCCAAGGGATTTTGCACTCCTCCCTTTCCGGGTGCTTTAGGTCGAGAGATGTGACCTCAAGCGACGCGAGATCCATGGATTTTGTTTCGATGCTCCGATAGAACGCGAAACCTGCCTGGGTCTGAGTGCGGAACGCTCGTCGTCCTTCCCGCAGAAAACGCCGTTCGGGTCTGCTGCAATAAAGCAGTTGGTGAACGCCCGGCTGTAGCCTCAACGTCGATCATTGGTGTATCACCTGGGGCTTTGTTGATGTTCGCCGTATACGCCGCAAAGAACTCTTCCATCATTCTCCAGCGCGCACCAGGCTCCATACCCTTCTTGGGCGAGTGCAACTCTTAATATTTTTTTATTTCTTCCGCTCCATCCGACTTCTCTATTCTCCTGGTCGTTAATCGTGTCAGGGTCATCAGAGACAGCTCTATTGATCCCCGTAGATCACCTCCAGGTCGGACAGAATCGTTATATGTGGTGAGTTGGATGGGGGTGCACCCATGGTGGGAGGAGACTCATGAGAAACGCCATCCTGCTTGTAGTGATTGTATCCCTGCTCTTCCTTGCCGGCTTCGCCGGTGCCAGCGATGTGGGCACAGCAGGGATGCAGAACGGAACGACGGTAAACATCCAGAGCGGCGGCCAGAGTTATCCGGCCTACATCACGACACCCGGGGACGGCGGGCCGTACCCGGCCGTGGTGCTGATCCACTCCTTCAACGGGCTTGAGCCCGGTTACCAGGTTATGGCCGACCGGCTTGCTACGGAAGGGTTTGTCGTCATCGCCCCCGAGTGGCAGACCTTCGCACAGACGCCGGAGGATGCCGTGATGGAGGGGTTGATCCGGGATACGGTCGCGTATCTTGAGACCCGGCCGGAGGTCAACTCAAGCAGCATCGGGCTTACGGGGTTCTGCGCGGGCGGACGCTACACGATGCTCTTCCTGCCGCTGATCGAGGAGTTCAGTGCGGGTGTCGCCTGGTACGGCTTCCCCTACTCCGGAGGGCAGGCGAACGGAACTCCTCCGGCGGAGTTCATCGAGAACATCACCGACCCGATGCTGATCATCCACGGCACTGCGGATGAGGCGAGCCCCGTGGGCGATATCTATCGGTATGCAACCGATCTCGATGCGGCCGGGAAGTACTTCGAGCTCAAGGTCTACCAAGGCGAGCCGCATGGGTTCATGATCGGGGGGGACGGGCAACTGGTGGAGACGCCCGTTGCGGAGAGCGCCTATCTGGAGATGGTGGGGTTCTTTAAGCAACGACTCTCAGGCACGTAAGTGCCTGAGAGGAGTTCGAGAAAAATGCTCTGCATTTTTCGAGTGGCGCCTGGCGGGTGCGTGAGCACCGGCTGGCGTTGGAGGAAAATGCGCAAGCATTTCCGCTCGGACTCTTGGCTGATCCCCACTATCCGGTCATTTTTCAGATGAATAGAGCCTGTTGCTCCGTTCGATCTTTTTCAGCACTTTTCCCCACGACTCCGTGATGAGGAAACTCTCCTCCATGAAGCCGACCACCTTCTCAAACTTCTTCATGGGAAAAGCCATCGTCAGGACGTCTGTCGGGACGCAAGGCCGTGCCGAGGGGTCGAACATCCCGAGGACCGCCCGCGGGTTCTCGCTCTGCTGCTCAAGCCACGGGAAGTAAAAGATAGAACTGCACCCGGCGCCAAAGGGGCAGAAGACGCCGTTCGGGTCGGCCCGGTCGAAGTTTGCAAGCGTGAAGAGACCGGAGAGCACCTCGGGCCGCGCGAAGAATACGACGGCGTCCGGGTTGTCGGCGTCCGTGAGGTTATCCCAGCGCTTGAAGACGATGCTCTTCCCCGCCGTCGGGACCCGGACGGTCCCCTTGTCGAGTTCGTCGACGATCTCCGGCGTCTGCTTGTAGCGCTCCCCCTCGATCTCGCCGGGTTTTCCGTAGGAGAGGAAGTAGCGAAAGCCAGGGAACCGCTCGGCGTCGTAGCCGAGGTAGAACCTCCCGCCGCGGCACCCGATAGACTCTTCAGAGAAGACGAGGTTTTTGCCGTTTCGCACCCTTGCAAGGTCGCAGACGAAGCACCTCCAGCCCTTCGGGGTGGGGGCCTTCTCCACCCCGTCGGTCGGACCACCGACCTCGAAGGCGATCGGGAGTTCCGTCCCCGGGAAGTATTTTTCGTGGAGCTTAATGTAGGTGTCACGCAATGCAGTGTCCATACGGGTCACTTCCGGGGGAACGGCAATGAATGTTCTGATCCGCCTCCCGGGATGGTGCGTGTGCGGCCGGCGGCAGCCCGGAGGTCTACCCGGAACGAATCAAAACGTTAATATTGTCAACCTCTGAATGTTGACGCATGCCACTCCCCTTAAACGACCGGCAGTT
>NZ_LFRO01000003.1:6414-7778 GCF_001512385.1 Methanoculleus sp. DTU007
GATCGAGGTCGAGCGCCTGAACGCGGGAGTTGGCGTCCTCTTCGGGCGCTCGGTTCCCTTCGACGCGGCGGCCGTCGTCTTTGTCTCGGCAGACCACGGGGTGCAGGTCTGGTACGAGCACGAGGGCGACTGCGGCACATGCTCTCAGTATGCCCGGTGCATCGAGCTCCTCTGGGGATACGCGGACGAACTGGGGATTACGCTTGAAAAGACCGACGATCCGACCAGGCTGGCCGACGAACTCTTTGCAAAACTCCGGGAGATGGTATGATGCCCCTCCTGGAGACGATCCGGGCCTACCTGGGCTGGTGCCCCCTGCAGGCGTCGATGCGGACGGATCTCGCGGTGCGGTCGGCTGCGGCCGCGGCGGCGGGCGGGCAGGATGGCCCCCTCCGGGCCGAACCCGGGTGGTGGAAGCGCTACCATAACCAGTTGCTGATAACGGCGATAGCCTTCTCGGCGGCGGCAGCGGCGCTCTTTACCCTGGTCGAGGATGCTCCTCCGGGGTACCCGGCCGTATGGACGGGCCTCGCCATTGGGGTGGGAGCGGCCCTCGGTTTCCTGCTCAGTTACCGGAAGCAGTATGCACGGGTTGCCGCCGGGGAGTTCCGCAGGGACAACATGACTAAAAGACAGCGTATCATCAGGTATCTGAGTCTCCCGGTGGCCTCCGTTCTCCTCGCCGTCGTTATGGCGTATTTTGTTCTGGGCGGGATGTTCGACCGGATTCTTGGTCTTATGCTGGGCCTGAGTTTCATCTTCTGGACGTTGTACGGCCTCACGATCCTCTGGGAGCGCCGGCACAAGGCGATCATGATCGCGGAGTGGGGGTCGGTGTATACCGTGGATACGGCAACAGAGGGTGAACGCGTATGATGAAGTTCTCCGAGACGATACGGAGATGGATGGGCTGGTGCCCGAACGCAGCAATGGTCGGCACCGGCAGGCGATATGCCGCGCCGGAGGGCGAGGTCGGTATGGCGACAGGAGGCGGCCGGGAGGTGGTGGAGGGTGCACTGGTGGACTACGGCCCAATCGGCACCCCGGGGAGGCTCTTCCTGCTGCTGCTTGCCGGCGCCTCTCTCATCGGGATCCTCCTTGTTACGGCTCCGGCAGCCCTCGTTACGGTTCCGACATTCATTATCCCTCCTGCAGGGAGGCTGTTCCTGCCGGCGATCGTTCTGGGCTACGCCGCCCTGGAGTTATACGGGGCCATACGAAGAGCCTGCATCGAGGTCGCTCGCGACGCCGTCGTCATCCAGCGGCCGCTCTTTTCGCCTATCGTCATTCCAAAGGATGCCATCGTGAAGGCGGAGGTGAAGGAGAACCGACCTCCCCTCTCACCCCGGCTTCTCACGGCAGCG
>NZ_LFRO01000061.1:0-1413 GCF_001512385.1 Methanoculleus sp. DTU007
GTATCGTAGCCGAGGGCGTCGAGGAGCCCCGCCATCAGGATGGCGGCGTCCTCGCAGTCCCCTCTCCCGTCGACGAGCGTCTCGACGGGGTATTTCGGATACTCGACGCCACCGCCCTTATACATGGCGTAGCGGGGGAGGGCACCCTCGATGTAGGAGGTCGCATTCTCGTCATTATCGTAGGGGATCTGCTGGACGAAGAAGACGAGGTTCATCAGCCGGAAGTACTCCGCGTCGGGGTTGGCGGCCGGAGGCGCGATCCGGCGGGCGAGGTCTTCGAGGAACGGCCGGTCGGAACTCGCGAGCGCGTACCTCCCCCAGGAGGCATAGTCGCTGAACCGCGGCGTCTTCCGGTGCTCGCCAAAGAGCGCTTTCGGAACCGTGACCTCTGTCGTCTGGACGCCGCCGTCGATCGCCGTCCAGCGGAAGTTCCGGGTGTAAACCTCGCCGTCGTCCGGGATGGGCGTCGGCGTCGGTACCGGCGAGGACGGGACGTACACGGGTGGGTCGCCGACCGGCACGGTGCCGCGAGAGCCAAAGCCGATAGGCTCCCCGAGGAGGGCGGGTTTCACTACGAGGGCGACGACCAGGATCACGGCCGCACCCGCGACGACCGGGATAACGTCCTTCCACTCCATAGCAGAACCCCGAACAACGGCCTCCGGTAAAGATATTTGCTATCTACCGTTTAAAAACGTTAACTGTTCTGCTCGGGCGGCGGATCATTCCGAAAAGAGTTAATGTGAGAATGAACTGCAGAAGAACGCGCGCCGGAACCGGCCGGGGGAGGGCGGTGGTTCCGGATCACCTCGTCCTGGACGTGGGCTCCACGGGGCAGACCCCCTCAAGTCCGGCCAGCTGCCCTCCCGGATCGCCCGCATACCTGCAGACCGAAGGGTAGTACCTGGTGACGTACTCCTTGAGCATCCGCAGAGCACAGTACTGCGGGGCGACGCTCTTGATCGACTCCTTCATCATCCGGACCCACTTGTGCGGGACGTCGTTCATCGTCCGCGAGTAGTAGAGCGGCGCAACCTCGTTCTCGATGAGGTCGTAGATCGTCTCCGCGTCCGGCTGGATGCCATCCGCGGTGGGTGGGCGGCCCTCGAACCCCCAGCCGTTCCTGCCGTTGTAGCCCTCGACCCACCAGCCGTCGAGGACCGAGAGGTTCAGCACCCCGTTCATCCCGGCCTTCATCCCGCTCGTGCCGCTCGCCTCCATCAGGGGGACGGGGGTGTTCATCCAGACGTCGACGCCGTGAACCATGTAGCGCGCAAGCTGCTCGCTGTAGTCCTCGACGAACGCTATCCTGCCGCCGAACCGGGGGTCCTGCGAGTACTGGTAGATCTGTTGCAGGATCTGCTTGCCCCGCTCGTCGGCCGGATGGGCCTTCCCGGCGAAGATGAACTGCAC
>NZ_LFRO01000051.1:0-689 GCF_001512385.1 Methanoculleus sp. DTU007
GGGTTCATGTCAACTCCTCTTGCAGTTACTGGAATCCTCCATGCGTATCCAGAGTTTTGCACTGCCCTTCATTTACTGTTGTATCAGGCTTGATTTTGCCCGTGACATACACGATTGAATTTGCATAGCTTGATTTACGGTAGTATTGAGCCCACTCACCATAGAAAGTTGAAGTACGTGTAGATTGAGAGTCTACTTCCTGATTGGAATCGGACTGAAGATCAACCTCTGGAGTAGAGCTAAGCGAGTCATGTTTCTCCTGTAAATCATTGTACAACTGATCAATACTTGGATAAAACGTGAAGAAATCAGCAGGACAATCAATTGTAAGTTCATCAGGGCGCTTATTGAACAACGCTAACATTTTTTTGGGCACACGAAGAACCACGATGCCTTCATCATCTCTGATTTCTGAAGGGGAATAGAATGTTGTTATTTCGGCGTCGCATCCTTGATGTGCCGTTAAACTTGATTTTTCAGCCGTTAATTTGACTAGCCGGGGATCAGTGCTTTCGTTATTCTCTAGTATCCACGATTCGGAAAAAACCAGAGTGATCAACTCTGATTCATCAAGGGGATCTGCAATTTTAATGTCGTCGGTGATATAGTCAGGGGTGACGGCGTATCTTGAAGCCTCTGGCCCCTCTACAAGGGAAGTTGTTCGGTTTTCACCTGCACTTACAACAGAC
>NZ_LFRO01000053.1:0-34698 GCF_001512385.1 Methanoculleus sp. DTU007
AAGGTTGATATAGCCATTCGTCGACACTAACTCTGCTCCTTGTTGTTGGTTTCGTCATTAACACAAGGAGCAACGGTTTTATAGATCTTTCCCCTCAGATGGAGCCGACCCTCGACTAGAGGGTTTCAACAGAGCCGATAAATGAGCAAGAAGCTGAAATTGTAAGATATATTTTTAAGAGGTATATAGAGGGAGCTGGTGGTCGAACGATAGCACGAGAGCTAGAAGCTTTTGGATATAAGACAAAGAGAGGTAACACGCAGTGGGGAGATACAACAGTTTTAGGCATCATTAAAAATGAAAAATATACAGGTGACTTATTGCAAGGAAAGACAGTAACAGTTGACCCGATAGCTCATCGTCGTATTGATAATCGAGGAATAGCCGACCAGTTTTATTTGGAGGAAGCTCATCCTGCTATTATAGATAAGGAGACGTTTGAGAGAGCACAAGCAATACTCAAAAAGCGTAACGAAGGAAAAGTTAAGCCGACCGATAAAAACTGCAATAAATACAGCAGAAAATATGCATTTAGCTGTATGTTGAAGTGTGGTTTTTGTGGCAGCAACTTATCACGTAGGAGCCATCATAGCGGCACAGCACATCAAAAGTGGGTTTGGCACTGCGTAACCTACACTAAAAAGGGGAAGAAGTATTGTCCAGAGTGCAAGGCAATCGACGAGAGGATAATCGAGGATGCCTTTATAAAGAGCTATAACTTATTAGCTGGTGATAACAGTGATGTTTTATCGGAGTTTTTAGCACGACTAGAAGAAAGTCTACGGTCAACAGATACCACAAAGCAACTGGCAAAAATAAATAAGCAGATAAACAGTTATGAGTTAAAGCTCAAAAAGCTGCTGGACCATTTATTGGATGGGGTAATAACACAGACTGATTATTTGGCAAAGAAAGTTGAGATTGAAGATGATTTACAGCCTTTATACGAGAAGCAAAAGGAGTTACAGGAAGCAGATACAGATGAAAAGAGGGTAAAAGAACAGATTGAAAAGTGTAAAGAGGTTTTATCAGTCAGTCCAGTTTTATCGGAGTTTGACCGAGATGTATTTGAGACTGTAATAGACCATGTAATTATCGGAGAGCGACGTGAGGATGGAACAGCAGACCCACACAAAATCACATTTGTATTTAAGGCGGGGTTAAACCCATCCCCGCCTGACCATCAAAAAACGTATTCGCTCTATCCAGACTACACACCTCAAGACCGGTGCACCGGCGCGGGGGGAGCGGGTGGAGAAGTACAACCAGCTTATCAGGATCGAGGAGGCAGCCGGGGATACCGCCCGATATGCCGGGCGGGGGGGGTTTGTCAGGTAGGATCTCTCGCAGAGCGTTGATTGCTGATGGAGAGGATCGTGCGGCGATGACTCTCCCGGCGATCCCCTTATGGATTTAAGATTTGGGGGCTGCTGTTTTTAGAGCGCGCGGGCTCGACTTTGGCGAGATGGAACCGCAAGGGGGTTCCGATTATGTCAATCAATTCTTGAAATGATCAGATATTCCTGTTTTGGAGCCGGATTTGGCAGCAACTCCTTTGGGTTTCACAAAATTCTTAAGAGACTCATCTCTAACTGTACGTAGCAATGGACAGCGGATTATCTATCGAGCTCCAGATGAGCCTCCTCCTCTTCCTCGCGCTCGCCGGTTACCTCGTGGCATCCCGGATCAACCAGTCGGCGACGATCGGGGCGATTCTCGTCGGGGTTCTGGTCGGACCGAGCGTGCTTGGCCTGATCACCTACACCGACTTCGTCGCGACCCTGGCGCATCTCGGGGCAATCATCCTCCTCTTCGTCATCGGGTTTGAGTTTAATATCAGGGATATTATTGATCCGCGTTACGGCGTCATCGGCCTTGTCGGCGTGATCATCCCGTGGATAGGCGGCTACGCCACGGCTGTCCTCTTCGGGTTCGACTTCGCGAGCGCGATCTTCGTCGGCACGGCCCTGACCGCGACGAGTATCGCCATAACCGCAAACGTGCTCAAAGAGATCGGCGTGCTCCAGACTGAGGCGGCACGGGCGATCATCGGCGCCGCGGTCATTGACGACGTCCTCTCCCTCCTGGTGCTTGCCGTCTCTACCGATCTCGTCGTGAGCGGGGATGTCTCGTTGACCCCGACCGTCCTGATGCTTGCCAGGGCCGTCGGGTTCATCGTCGTCGCCGGTGCCGTCGGGTACTTCGGCATCCGAAAGGTCATCGAACGGATGGACGCAACCCCCCTGGCGCGGAAGTATCCTGAGTTTGTCTTCATCTTCGCCATGATGGTGGCGTTCCTGTATGCGATGCTCGCCGACCTGGTGGGCCTATCAGGCATCATCGGTGCGTTCCTCGCCGGGGTTGCCTTTGCCCGCGTCGAACTCCGGCAGAGTAAGGGTGTCCACGAGGGCGCAGAATACTTCCAGATCGTCTTTGCCTCGATCTTCTTCGTATCCCTCGGCATTCTCGCAGACATTCGTGCGCTCACGTCCGACACGACCCTCTTCCTCCTGGTGCTGACCCTGGTCGCCATCGCCACCAAGGTCATCGGGTGCGGTCTCCCTGCCCGGTTGATGGGGATGTGCCGGGAGGACTCCCTCATCATCGGGTTCGGGATGGCGCCGCGGGGTGAGGTGGCGATGATCGTCGCCCTGATCGGCCTCGAGTCGGGGCTCATCGGCCAGGGGATCTTCGTTGCCATCGTCCTGATGAGCCTGCTCACCACACTCATCACCCCGATCGTCTACCGGAACTGGTTCTTCAAAGGTGCTTACTGCGCCACGGAGTAAGAGGGGCCGGGGGCAGGAAGAAGCGTGAAGGAGGTGCTGGGGGCAGGTCCGCCTGCTCTCCCCTCACCATGCCTCCGGGAACGCCATGTTGGTGTAGATGTCCTCAAGGCGCGCCTTGTGACCCCGTTCCATTGCGGCGAGGCTCTCGAACAACTCGGCCTGTTCCGGATCCACACTCAGACTCGCGAGTTGGGTGTACATCTGCATTGCGTCGAGTTCCTTTCTGATCGCGAGAACCAGACCGTCGAGCGGCTTTAAGTCTGCCGAGAGCGGGGGGGTCTCCAGCATCTGGGCAATCTTGTAGTCCCTCTTCGTGTCGAACCTGAGTTTTCCGGGTTCTTTCATCAGAAATCCCTCAAGTGTCTTTCGATGCTTGCTCTCCTCACCGGCAAGTTCGTTGAAGAGGTTTTTCAGGTTCTCATCCTTGACCTTCTCTCTGACCGTGCGGTAGAAGGTGTAAGACTCGATCTCCCGCTCGATGGCATTCGATATGATTGAACGATATTCTTCAACATCCATGGGTTATGCACCGGTGGGCAATAGCATCTTGAGCGCCTTAAACCTTGTTGGAGGCAGGCTCTGGTGTGGTGTCGGGTTCGTGGGGTGTATGGGGGAGAGGGTTGGTGTTTTTCCTGTGTGACTATCCCGGGGTTGCCGGGAGGGATGACGTTTTTGCAGGAGTGGTGGTTGTGCGCTGTCAGGTGCTCGAACTCCGGACTTTCAATCCGTCGTTCCTTGAAACTCTTCGAGTTTCTCAAGCTCGCTTCGCTCGCACTCCCCGGTTCCCATTCCCAAAATGCGATATCCCCTCCAAATCCATGCAGGGCGTAACCTAATGTGTATGGGCATCCTCCCCGATCATCAGTGTCCGCCACCGCTACCAGAGAGGTGCGCAAGGCCACCACTGTCGACTTTACTGGAATTTCTCCTCGTGCAAACGCTCTGCCGCTGCCACGTGCGTGTGACGGTTCAAAGAATGAGGCAGTGAACACATCCATCTGCACGTTGCACCTGCGGACCTTGCGTGTGCTCCTGTGCTCCGGGTCGTCGCGTCCGGAAATTCCACAAAAAAAGATTTAGATAAACCGGGGCTTCTGCGAGAGAAGCCTCGGGGTGTAGAGCGGTCGGAATGGTTTTCCAGCGGTCTCCATCTGCACCGCTTGGATGAGCTCGTTCTCGGTCATTGACTCTTTGTAGGGCTTCTTCTTCTCGGAGAGCTTTCGGATGGTGACTGTGAGCCTGCCGGTCTCGGCTTCCTGGTCGCCGATCACCGCAACGTACGGTACCCAGTCCATCCCGGCTTCGCGGATCTTCTTGTTCACGCTCTCGTCCCGGTCGTCAACATCCGCCCTGATGTTGGCAGCGTTCAGGCGTGCACAGATATCTTCGGCGAAGCAGACGTGCCGCTCCGCCACCGGCACCAGCCTGACCTGGGTCGGTGCGAGCCAGGTCGGGAACGAGGGGACCTCCTGACTTGCAGTGCCCTCGAGCATCGCACAGATCACCCGCTCGATCGAGCCCGTCGGTGAGCAGTGGAGGATCGGGGGGTGGACTTCCGTCCCGTCGGGGGTGTAATACTTAATATCGAACCTATTGGCGCTCTCGACGTCGATCTGGACCGTCGGGTTCTCGATCGGTCTTCCCTGGGCATCGATTGCCGCAAGATCGACTTTAGCGATCCAGTAGTGAACCCGCTCCGAGAGGATCTCGATCAGCATTGGGACACCCGACTTTGCGACGATTCCCTTCACCCAGAGTTCGTACTGGTCATAGAAGTCGCGGGTGCACCGGAAGACCCCGACGAGCGGCGTCTCAAGATCTGCACCACTCTTCCAGCCTATCGCGAGCTGCTCCTCAAACGCCTTGAGTGCGTCGTCGACGTCGCGGCAGAGGGTGTGCATATCGGGCATCGTGAAGGCACGCAGACGCTTTAAGCCGATCACCTCGCCCTTCTGCTCGTGCCGGAACGAGTAGGTCGAGAGCTCATAGAGTTTCATCGGGAGGGTGTTCGGGGAGATATGCATATCGTGCATGGTGCAGAACATCCCGAAACATGCGGCGAAACGGAGCATCATATCGCGGTTGCCACTCTTGAACCGATACTGGCGTTCCCCGAACTTGGCCGCGTGCTCCGAGATCGCCTTATCGGCGAGGTCGTACATCACCGGCGTCTCCACCGGCATCCCGCCGTACTCGAGCACCCGTGCAAGGACGTAGTCGGAAAGAAGGTCCCGGATCAGTTTACCCCGCGGCATCCAGCGGAGGTGCCCGACATCCGAGCGCGGTTCATAATCCACAAGTTCCTTGGACCGCATCAGATCCACATGAACCGGTTCGCTCCCTTCCTGCCCCGGATATCCGAGTTCTTTTCGGATCAGCGCAGCGAAGGGGGTATTCTCCTTCACGTATTCGGCCGTGTCTTTGCGCTCCCCTTCGGGAGTGAGGACAAAGAACTCGTGCTCGATCTCTTTCTTCGGTGCGGCCGCCCCTTCTCCCGGGACGATCGTCCGCGAGAGCTCCGAGAGCGGGTGACCCTTGCAGGAGAGTGAGAATGCCTTGTACCAGCCGAACGGCGCCCGCTTTACGACAAAGCCCTCTTTTTCTTTGAGGGCCTCCTCAATGCCCTTTAGAACGCTCACCGC
The DNA here is from genome assembly GCF_001512385.1 of Methanoculleus sp. DTU007. Lineage (NCBI taxonomy): Archaea > Methanobacteriati > Methanobacteriota > Methanomicrobia > Methanomicrobiales > Methanomicrobiaceae > Methanoculleus > Methanoculleus sp. DTU007. Next base: position 5,432 of record NZ_LFRO01000053.1, read on the forward strand.
CGCTTCCGGCGACGCAAGGTCGGAGGAGAGGTGGGCATACGGGTAGATCATGATATTGGTGGTGCCGAGCTGCCGGGCGGTGGCGACGATCTCGTCTGTCGCCTGCCTGACGGCATCCTCGATATTCTCCTCGTCGACAGACTCAACCGCGCAGAAGACGGCGAGTGCCTCATCGAGGGCGTCCTTTGGGACCACATCCTCTTCGGCGACCTTCGTCTTCTTCCGGGCCTCGTATTCGATATGATCAGAGTGGATTAGAAGGAGTCGCATTGTTATCCCCAGTTGAATCGTTCAATATCTGTTTTCTTGCTATATAGTGCATGACGCTCTTTGGGCGTGAGTACCCTCTGCCTCGCCGTATGGCCCCCCTCGGGATAGAATTTGCTGGATTGTCATCAAGAGAGATCATGCTTGGCGCGCGCATTCTCATGGTAACGGGAGAGGGTCGCCTGCCGCTGGTCCATGTACTTTGCGTCTTTCTTCATATTGTACGGGCACGCTGCGCGATCCGTGCGATAGAAGACCAGTTGCCCAATCGGCATCCCTGCGTAGACCCGAACGGGTCTTGAGTTCACATTGCACATCTCGAGCGTGATTGTCCCGCGGAAACCCGCATCGATCCAGCCCCCCGTCTGGTGGAGTTCAATCCCGAGGCGCGCAATGCTGCTCTTCCCCTCAATGCTTGCCACGACGTCGTCGGGCAGTTCGATCTCCTCGAGTGTCTCAGCGAGGAGGAACTGCCCGGGGGCAAGGACGATCGAGTCAGCCACCAACTCTTCGGTCTTTGCACAGATTGTCTCTTTCTCGTAGGGGTCGATCACTGTATCTCCCGGGGTGTACCAGACGAAGTGAGAACCAAGTCTGATATCGAGGGAGTTGGGCTGGATCAGGCCGGGATCATAGGGATGCACCTTGATGTGCCCGCGCCTGATGCGGTCTTCTATCTGCCAGTCGACAAGAATCATTCTCTTAGATCTCTCCCGCAAACTATTCTTTGTTTTCGAGATGCCACTCCGTCCGGCGCATCAACCCATGAAGCGTACTCACCTCGCGGGTGGTGAGTTTGGTCCGGCCAAGCACCCGGCGGATGAGAAGCATCGTGTTCTCTCGCTTGAAATCCGGGTGGTCGATCTTATCGAGGAAGGTCTCGATGTGCTGGTAGAGCGAGTCCATCTCGATGGGTCCTGCAAGAGGATACGTCCCGCGAGGCAGATTCGCAAGTTCATAGCAGAGGATCCCGACCGCGTGAGAGAGGTTGAGGATGGGGTAGACCTTCGAGGTCGGGATGGTGCAGATGAGGTTTGCCCGCGCAAGTTCGGTGTTTGCAAGGCCCCAGTTCTCCCGCCCAAAGAGGATTGCAATCGAACCATCGATATCGGCGACGATCTCCCGGACCTCCGCCGGCGAGTAGTAGGGCATCCGCATCGGGGTGCAGACGGACTTGCTCACTTCGCCGGTCGTCGCGATCACAAAGTCAAACTCCCGGTAGATCTCCTCGATCGTCATCCGTTGAGCATTCTCCAGGACGTCGCGGGCATGGGAGGCGCGCATGATAGCATCGTCGCCAAGGGGACAGGGGTTGACGAGGACCAGCTGGGTGAATCCGAAGTTCTTCATCACCCGGGCGGTAAATCCGACATTCCCCTCATAGAGGGGTTCGACCAGGACGATTGAAATCTCAGGCATGTCTCACTGTACGGCCCGGACCGTCGCCCGGAGCACATCGATTCCCTCCTCGTAGACGGCATTCCCTACAACGATCGTGTCGGCAATACGGCCCATCTCCGCCGCCTGCTCCGCCGAGCGGATCCCGCCGCCATAGTATAGGGTAGCATGCTCGACTGCGTTGGCGGCCGCCTGCACGATCGAAGGGTCCCCGTAGGTCCCGCTGTACTCGATGTAGACGATCGGGAAGTGGAAGTAACGGTCTGCTACTTCCGCGAACGCGGCCACATCCTCAGCTGAGAGTGCGCAGTTTGCTCCCGTCACCCTCCCGACGGCGGAGTTCGGGTTGAGGACGATGTAGGCTTCAGGCACCACCATATCCCACATGATGCTGCTCGCATGGCGCAGCCAGGTGTGATGCTTTCCGACGATCCAGCGGACGTCGTCTGTATTCATCACGCTGGGCACAAAGAGGTAGTCGATCGCACCATCGAATATGGCGCATTCAGGACCTGCCGGCTCTACTACCAGCGGCAACCCGTATGCCGAGACCAGGTCCAGGAGTTCGGAGAGGTTCTCCGGAGTTACGTTCAGGGTGCCCGAGAGCATCAGAGCGTCAGTTCCGCTTGTTGCGATCTCCTCTATGGCTCCCTGCGGAAGGTGTTTGTCGGGGTCCAGTTTTGTCACGTGTGCCCAGGTCTTCCAGTTCGCGTGCATGGTGTCACTTCAGATGGCCGATGTAGTCGTGGAGTCTGGTCTTTGTGATGCCGGTGATCGAGGAAGCCTCATCCACGTCGGCCTCCCGCAGTGTTGCGGCGTCATATATGCCTGCAAGGTAGAGTTTCTCCACGGTCGCCTCCCCGATCCCGGGGATCTCCAGGAGCTCTTTTCGCCCGCGCTCAAGGGCGGCCTTGGTGACTTTCGGCGGGGTGGGGCGTCCAAGGCGCCTGCAGACCATATCCACATGTTTATGTACGGTCTCCGGATTAATGCCGGTTTTGCTTGCAAGGTATGGGATAGGGAGGTAGCAGAGGTCATCGGGTGTTGCAACACCACCGGCCTGGTATTTCTTCAGGCTGACCGCGGGGATCCCGGCCTCCCGGAGTGCGCGCTCGTTGCAGAGGCCGCGCGCTGCCTCAAGGAGCTCCGTAGCCGCCGCTTCAGGGATTCCGGCCTTCTTGAGCGCGGCAGGGTCGGCCCCGGAGAGCGCGCGGATATCCCCGATCCCCTGCTCGAGAAGGCTCTGCATGATCTTTGCATGGCTCCGGCCCTTCCTCGGCGGCACGATCTTTCTGATGAACTTTCGAAGTTCCGATCGGTGTCGAAGGATCTCGAGTGCATCTTTCGCCTCCTCTATGAGCCGATCGGCCTCGTTTTCGCCGACAGCAATAGCCTCCATGAGATCTTTTGGCCGCATGCCGGCGATCTCGGAGACTGTGTAGATGTGGCGCGCATGGAGGCGCTCAATGAGATCATCGGTCATCGAGGGCATCATCCGGAGCGCCTCAAGGTTTGAGGTAATGTGGCTGCAGAGCGGGCAGCCGAGATCCCATGGGCGAGATCCCTTCTGGATCAGGCGGACGTGGGCGAGCCCGTGTTTCTCACAGGTATCTTCGAGCCGGATTGCCCGTCCCCAGGTGCTGCCGGGTAGGCTGATGTTGAACCGGCACTCCGGATAGCCGGTGCAGCCTATAAACTGCGAGACACCCAGATGCCGGATCCGGAGTTCGTGCCCGCAGACCGGGCAGAGACCGACGGTATGTTCCTCTGCGGTCTGCTCCATGATCTCGCTGCCGATCTCCTCCTCGTGCGCCTCGAGCTTGTCAAAGACTTTATGGAGCATCTTGCGCGACTCTGCGATGACGTCGTCGCGGGTACGCTCACGCTGCTTGATGAGCTGCATATGCTCTTCAAGCGTCCGGGTCATCTCGGGCTCGGTGATCATCTCCGCGTGGTTGTCGAGAGCGTCCGTGACGGCTCTCCCGACGAGAGTGGGTCGGAGCGGGTTCCCCTCCACATAGCGACGGGCGATGAGTTTCCCGATCACCTCATGCCGGGTGCTCTTCGTACCGAGACCGAGTTCCTCCATCACCTGGATGAGACGGCTCTGGGAGTAGCGTGCCGGAGGCTGTGTCTGCTTCTCCTCGAGGTTTACCTTCTTTATTGGGAGGCGATCTCCCTCGGCAAGCACCGGGAGGATATTCTCCTTTGCCTCAGAGTATGGATAGATCCTGCGCCATCCGGGGGAGATGAGTCGGCCGCCTGTTGCCGTGTACGGCTCTCCAGATGCATCGAAGAGGCATTTGGTAGTCACCCACTGCGCATCGGGAGAGAGGGTCGCAAGGAACCGACGGACAACGAGTTCGTAGACCTTCCATTGGTCCTGCCCTAGAGCCTCGCGGGTTGCGGCGCCCGTCGGGTGGATCGGCGGATGGTCGGTGCTCTCCTTCTTGCCCCTGGTCGGGACCGGTCGCCGGTGCTGCTGCACCCAGGCGACGTCCGCATCAAACACCCCGCCCCGGAGGGTGTTTAAGATCGCGTCCAGATTCAGCGACTTCGGGTAGACCGTGTTGTCGGTCCTCGGATAGGAGATGTAACCGTTCATGTAGAGGTCTTCGGCGATCCTCATAGCATTCGCCGCGGAGAAGCCGAGACGGCTCGCCGCGACAATGAAGGTCGTGGTGTCGAACGGTGTCGGCGCCCGATCGTTCTTCTGACCTTCTTTTACGCTTGTGACCACAAGCGGCTCTTTTGTCCCCGCTTTCGCGGCAAGAGCCGCATCGTGGTCGGTGAACCGTCCGTTGGTATGCCGTGCCTCCACCTGCATGCCGTCTTTTTCGGTCTCAAGCGAGAGCATCCAGTATGTCTGTGGGACGAAGTTCTCGATCTCGCGCTCCCGATCGACGATCATCGCAAGCGTCGGGCTCTGGACCCGGCCGACGGAGAGGATGTTCTTGCCACCCCGCCGGGCCGCAAGGCTGATGAACCGGGTCAGCGACGCACCCCACATCAGGTCGACCGTCTGGCGTGCTTCGCCGGCGGCTGCGAGGGCGAAATCAAGATCGGTTGGGTTTTCAAAGGCGGCCCGGATCTCCGCCGGGGTAATTGCCGAGAATCGGGCCCGGTTGATCTTGACCGTCGGATTCACCGCACGGACAAGTTCGTAGGCCTCCTTGCCGATCAGTTCTCCCTCGGTATCGTAATCCGTCGCGATGGTGACGAGGTCTGCCTTCTTTGCAAGTTTCTGGATCAGGTTGACAATCTTCTTTTCAGTCGGTTTCTTGACGGTGCCCGCATCGATGAGGCTTCTGGGGGTGTGGACTTCGCTACGCCAGTTTGTGTAGCCGGGCTCGAAATCAATCTCCACCACGTGCCCTTTGAGGCCCACCACTGTCTTGGTGTCGAAGGAGTAGGTGTATACGTTCCCCTCTTTGACCGCCTTTACCTTCTCGTTGCCAGCGAGGATCTGTGCGATTCGGTTTGCTGAGATGTTCTTCTCTGCTATGATCAGGTGCACTGCGGATTACACCTCGCTTTTATCAATACACTCGGCTACGATGCGCCCAAGTTCCCGCGGGTCTGCCCGTCCACGGGTCTCCTTCATCACCTGGCCCACCAGGAAGTTCAGGGCGCCCTTCTTGCCGGCCCGGTAGTCACTCACTGCCTGGGGGTTTGCAGCGAGCACAGCCTGCACGATGGCGGTAAATTCGTCTCCAGCAGCCTTTGCCAGGTTTTCACGCTTAACGATCGTTGCAGGCGCTTCACAGGGCTTTCCTGCGGCGCAGGCATTGAGCATCTCTCTGAGGACCTGGACCCCGGCCTTGTCGGTGATCGTCCCCGACCGGAGAAGCGCGAGGAGTTCCATGAAACGCTCGGGCGGGACGGCGGATATGCTCATATCACGGTAGTTGAGTTCCCCGAGGAGGATATCGGCCACCCAGGTAGCGGAGAGGATCGGGTCCACGGGTGCGACATGTTCGTAGAAATCGGCGAGTTTCGGGTCGCCGGTCAGGGTTCGGGCATGGTTGAGTGATATACCGTACTGCTCCATGAACCGGTTCTTTCGTGCAGTGGGCAGTTCGGGAAGTTTGATCTTTTCCATCCAGTCCGCGACGCGGAGCGGCTGGAGATCGGGCTCCGGGAAGTAGCGGTAATCGTACTCCTCCTCTTTGCCGCGAGCGGAGGTGGTGATCCCGCGCCCTTCCATGAAGTGCCGGGTCTCCCTCACAACTTTCTGTCCACGCCGGAGCAGGTTCTTCTGCCGGGTCACCTCGAAGGTGAGGGCCTTCTCGACGCCTTTGTAGGAGGAGATGTTCTTGACCTCAACCCGTTCGGAGCCTTCAAGTGAGATGTTTGCATCCACACGGAGAGCACCTTCCCGATCGCCGTCAAAGACCCCGAGATACTCGAGGATTGCCCTGAGTTTGTTGAGGAACCGGCGAGCCTCCTGTGGTGACCGCAGATCCGGCTCGGTGACGATCTCAAGAAGCGGGATACCAGACCGGTTATAATCGACGAGCGAGTACTTCGAGGATCCCGTGACGTGGACGAGTCTTCCGGGATCCTCTTCGAGGTGAACCCGGGTGATCCGGACGATCTTCTCGTGCCCTTCGTCGTCCTCGATCTCGACGGTCCCCTCGACAGCGAGCGGTTTGTCGTACTGGGTGATCTGGTAGGCCTTTGGGAGGTCCGGGTAGAAGTAATTCTTCCGGGCAAACTCCGAGACTTCAGGAACTTTCATGTTGAGGGCTTTTGCGACGGAGAGACCATACTCGACCGCCTTCCTGTTTAAGCGGGGAAGCGCACCGGGTAGCCCGAGACAGATCGGGCAGCAGTGAGTGTTCGGCTCGTCGTCACGGTAGTCCGTCGAGCACCCGCAGAAGAGCTTCGTTGCGGTCGAGAGCTGGACGTGGATCTCAAGCCCGATGATCGTCTTCATGCCCGCACCTCCTGTTCGTAGGCATACGCGGTATCGACGACGCGCTCGTCCTCAAACTGCCTCCCCATAATCTGGAGCCCCACAGGTAGGCCGTCCACCTTGCCGCACGGAACCGATATCGCCGGGATTCCGGCGAGGTTTGCGGGCACCGTGAGGATATCCGAGAGGTACATCGAGAGCGGGTCGGTCTTCTCGCCGAGGCGGAAGGCCACGGTCGGCATCGTGGGTCCGGCGATGACATCGACCTCGCGGAAGGCCCGCTCGAAGTCATCTCTGATGTTTCGGCGGGCGATTTGCGCTTTTGCGTAGTATCGGCCGGCGTAGCCTGCAGAGAGCGCAAAGGTGCCGAGCATGATCCTGCGCCGGACCTCGGCCCCGAACAACTTCCCCCGCAGGTCCTGGTAGGCCTCGTGCCAGGTCTTCCTGGTATCTACCGCCGGGCCGTAACGGACGCCGTCGAACCGGGCGAGGTTCGAGGAGGCTTCACTCGTGCAGATGACGTAGTAGGCCGCAAGCGCGTGCTGCATGCCGGGAATGCTCACCGGGACGGTCTCGGCCCCGAGCCCTTCAAGGACTCCGATCGCGTCGCGGACCGTATCTGCGATACGGGGGTCCACGCCCTCGCCGAAGTATTCTTTCGGGATCCCTATCCGGAGCCCTTTGACATCGGCCGAAGGCTTGTGGTCATACGGGCGGTCAAGCATTGTCGAGTCGCGGGGATCGTACCGTGCGATCACCGACATCAGGCGCGATACATCCTCTACCGTCCGTGCCATCGGTCCGATCTGCTCAAGGGAGTTTGCGTAGGCAATGAGGCCGTAACGTGAGACCCGACCGTACGTGGGTTTGAGCCCTACGATCCCGCAAAACGCCGCAGGACATCGGATCGAGCCGCCGGTATCGGTGCCGAGCGCCATCGGGACGAGCCCCGCAGCCACGGCGGCGGCGCTTCCGCCGGATGACCCGCCCGGTACTCGCGTCGGGTCGACTGGATTTTTTGTGGGACCGAACGCGCTCGTCTCGGTGGTGGAGCCCATGCCGAACTCGTCCATGTTGGTCTTGCCGACGATCGCGGCTCCTGCTTTTCTGATGAGTTCGACGACGTAGGCGTCGTACGGCGGGATGTAGCCCTCGAGAATCCGTGACCCGCAGGTAGTCTGTATACCGGCCGTGGAGATGTTGTCTTTGATCGCGACGGCAACGCCGCCGAGCACGCCATCGCCATACGGTGCCTCGCGGCAGGTGGTGATGAATGCGTTGTACCGATCGTCCGGCGAGTAGTCAAGAATCCCCGTCACTCACATCACCCTCGGCGCTTTTATGAACCCATCCTCGGTAGAACCCGCGTTCGCGAGGGCATCCTGCTGTGAGAGACTTGGTCGGGGCTCATCCTCCCGAAAGACGTTGAAGATCCCGGCGGCCGGGGTGCTTTCATCGACTACGGTGTCAAGAACTTTAAAGTAGTCGAGGATTGCGTTGAACTGGGTGGTGAATTCCAGCACTTCGTCTTTTGATATGCCGATATCTGCAAGTTCTGCTATATGTTCAATATCTCTTTCAGTGATCATGTTCCGCCCTACTTATCTCCGTTAAGTACCCTTGTACCGACTTTTTATAACCATTCCTACGAGCGAGCCGCTGGATAACTTTCCAGATTCCGCTCCCGTATTGCATCGCTTTCTTCTCGGCCCAGGCCATTTCGGTGGGAATGTGGTGTTCTGCGACCACCCGCAGGGGGTGCTTTCTCACCCCGCCGCGCACCATCTCCTCGGCCGGGATCGCTCGTGCGGCGCGCACCACCCGGACATCCAGGTAGGGCAGCGAGAGGTTCGTCCCGAGAAGCGTCGCGACTGCCTGATCCCGCCTTCTCTGGCGCCCGAGATCAGCAAAGTCCCGGTCGAGGTCGCGAGCGAGGTCGAGCGAGGAGAGGTAGCGGGCATAACCGCCGAAGAGTTCGTCTGCTCCCTGCCCGGAGAGGATCCTGGTGTGCCCGTGTTCTGCTGCCCACTCAGCGGCAAAATACAGGGTCGTTGCGATTGAGACCTCGAGAGGGTTTGTGGGCTCGGGGATCACCCGGACCACCCGGTCGAGTGCCTCTGCGACTTCATTCTCTCTTGGTGTGACGATCTCAAGGTCTAGGTCCATCATCCTCGCTGCCTTTGCTGCCCAAGTCGCATCATGCGACCCTTCGACCCCCACCGTCACGCAGGGAAGACGGGCAAGCCCGGCAATGAGGGCCGAGTCGAGACCGCCGGAGAATGCCACCACGCCTTCATCGCTCCGGAGGCTGACCGCGGTGACGATTGCCTCTTCAAGGGTGCAGGGCGCCGGATCGGGATTTATCCTGAGGATCTCGCGTCCGTTGCAGGAGATGGTTCCCGGCGGGACCGGGCCAGGGATGATCCCGAAAGCGTCGCGGGCGATGCAGTCATCCCAGGTGAGCAGGAACTCACCGCCGCACCGGGTGATGGTCTCTGGCCCTTCTTTGAGCATCCGCTCCAGGTCGGCAGGAGAGAGCCGCATCCCGTCTTGTTCTATCCAGCCCTTCAAGTTCATGGTCGGCATATTCCGTAATCCAGCAGTTCTTGCCGTGAGGTTCACGCGGTGCGTGGTCACCTCAAAAAACGGATCCGTGTCAGTGTTTGCACTGTTGAACTATAAATGTGCGTACATCTGCCTAGGCGAAATGCTGGCGGTTTTTTGGGTTTCTGTCTAGATCTGTCATCCCCGGGCGGAGATGGCGACCCTGACCGGACGCAGCGTCATCTTGGCGTGTGATCTTGCCGCCTCGCGTCGTGTTTGCATATTATCTATTTGGGTGGCGATATATCCGGTGCTATTTGTTCTCCATGTAATCACATATGATCATATTTTTATTGTTATTAGTATTATTTTCTCGTAGTCAGCCGCGGAGAGACTTGCCCGGCTGAAGAGGCAATGGTGCATGCTGCATGAGAGAGGGAACAATGAGAACACTGTCTCGCCGGTTATCGGCGTGATCCTGGTCATGACGTCAGGATCACGTTGTGGTATCGCTACGGGAAGAGACCGGTGCATTCTGCGCCGGCCGCAGACCTTGAACCGCTTACAATGGAGGACGCGCACCCTTCCCGGTTGAAATCCGGGATTCCTGCGCGACGATACTATGAAGAATGTTATTAAATTGCTATCCGGCATCCTGCTGGCATGCCTGCTCTGTGTCCCGGCAATGGCGGCATTGCCGGACGCGGACCGCATGGAAGAACTGGGAGAGCGCGCGGCACTGGCCGCGATGGATCAGTTGAAATTCAGCAAAGGCGACCCAAACGTCCTTGTACTGACCAATGCCGGTCGCGCCGTCGTGGGCGGCCAGACGACCGAGCGGGCAGTATCGGGGATCACGAAGGTAAGCGGCCTGCAGAACGGGGACAACACGCTCTGGCAGGTGAACCGGGCCGACTGGAAACCGCTCTGGTTCTACTTCTATAACAAGAAGTCCGGAAAGGCCGTCTACCTGGAACCGGATGTAGCCAGTTACACTAAAAGTCCGGCCGAACTGAAGGCGACGCCCATCAGCAAGACATTCTCGAAGGTCGTTGTCGTCACCGGCGACCTGGATAAGATGCTCGCCGACACCAAGGTAGGGAATGCGACCATGAAGAACCTGGGTGACGCGTCCTCGCTGGTCCCGATCGCCAACGCATGGGCGCACGGGGCGCCGTACGACCTCATGTCATGCGTCATGCTCCACAATCACTTCTGCCCCGGTGTATCCAGCGGATATCTGCTCGCAAAGTACGTCGAGCAGGAGATGCCGATCACCAACGATACTTCCTATGTGGTCATCTCCTGTCCCATGTGGTGCAAGGACGACATATTTCCGATCCTCTGGGACCTTACCCCCGGAAAAGGCGGCCACTACATCTTCCCGCTCTCCGGGGAAGACGAACAGGCACTGACGGAGGCGTACGGCACCCGCCCGGCGGGAATCTTCATCCGCTGGGATGGTCAACAGAAGACCGGCCGTGCGCTTGCCCTTGGGTTCCAGTTCGATTCGACGCCCTGGACCGGGCCTTCGTGGGGAGAGAAGCCCACACGGACCGTCGAGATGGTCCAGAACATCGGGAACCCCGGGGACTACGTCACGGTGATGGAGGAGTTCGAGGTGAACGAACAGATGCTTGCCGACCTGAAGAATCCGGCCAACAATCCTTATGTGGTGGTCGGGATGCTGTGCGCGACCAGTGCATAGCCTTCCCCTTTTGTGAGCAATGCGCCGGGCAGGGGTTCAGCCCCTGCTCTGGTTTAGATCTCTGAATGAGGTCTGGACGTTGAAGATTTCGGCGTGTACATGCAGCGCGCCCTTCGAGCGGCCGTGGCATGCCCTCCGGGCTCTTTGTTACAAAAAATATAATGTCTGTTATTTTATGTTACTATACGAAAGATATATGTTACTCCCTGTTCTATCTCCGGTCGGCGGGCGGCGGCAAAACCTCCTGTTCGGCCCGGGCCGTGGGAAGGGCCATGGCCACCTCACCGGGCTCCCGGAGTTCATCGTCGCCGCCTGCCGAACTGCCCTGCACGGCCGGCGGGGCAGAGGTGACTGACCATGAAGAAACGTATTCAATCCGGGAAAGGCAAGTTCCTCCTCGACACCGACCGCGATGCCTGGCTCTACCTCGCGCCGCGGGGTGGTGACGCAGGCGGGGCATTCGGGCGCGGAAGGGATCTCTACCTGCACGAAGAGGAGGGGCTGCCGGATATCTATTACATCCACATCTGGTCGATGGAGCCCGGCGAAGACGAACAGATCCAACCTATCTCCATCGTATCCGCCGAGGAGTTCCTGGAGTCGCGGGGGCTCGTGCTTGCCGCATACCCGGAGCAGCGGGGGAGCGAGGTATTGCGGTCGTACGGCTACGGCATCGCGGAAGAGTTCTGAACATGCCGGCGGGGGCACTACCCGATCGCCGACCTTTCGGGCTCCTGCGGGAGATCGCGGCGACCGAACGGGATGCGATGGTGCATCCCGCCTGAATCGCTGCCAGCCTCTTTCTCCGGCGGGGTGCCGCGCTCTGTTCTGATCCGACTCCCGTCTCGTTATTCTATTTTGGGCAAGGGGTCGGCCGGTATCGGCTGTTCGCGTCGGATATCCCTGCGAAACACCGATACGTATCTTAGTTTCATTCTCTTTATTTGCAGAACGCAAATAGATAGATAGACCGGTGAAAACCTCCATGCACGAATCAGCACTCGCCCGGTTCAGAAGCGAGATCCGGCACTTCTATGTTGTTACTGTCGCGAACATCGTCTTTGCCGCCCTCGTGATGGCCTTCGGCATCAGCGTGCTCGTCGGAGAGGCGGTTTCCATGTACGAGACCTTCTCTACCGCGCTGTACGTAATCTATTCCCCGGTCGTCCTGTTCATCGCACTTGTTGCCGTTCTTACAGGCTTGCGCTGGATTCTCGCCAGCATCGGGGTCTTCGAAGGGATCGAGACGATCAAGGACGACCTCGACGGGATGGGAGGCGAGGTCCCGGACGAGGCTCTCACCCGTCTCATCGTAAGCATGCTCGCCCACTACCGCGACAACCGCGCAACCGTCCGCACCATGATCCTGGTCTGCACGCTCGGCGGCGTCTGCTCGTTTCTCCTCGGGATCCTCGGCAGCCTGGAACACCTCTCTGTCTCGACGGACGGCATCTCCTTCACCATCAACAACTACCTGGTCCTCCCGTTCATGCTCCTCACGCTCGGGGTCGCTCTGGTCAGCCTTGCCTCCTCCTACTATTTCTCCCGGTTCGCGAAAGTCTGGGACGAGCGGCTTGGCGAGATCGAGGGGTCCGAGGCTCTCCTGAAAGAAACGCTGGAGCTGGATCGACGATGAGCGGGCGCAGGACGGCTTTCGAGATCTACTGGGAGATCCTTGTTTTCTGCAGAACGCCCCAGTCGTTTACCGCCATCATCAACCGGTGCGACCTGAACTCAAAGACCGGCCAGGAGTATCTCCGGTTTCTCGTGGAAAAAGAGTATCTCGTTGAAGTGGTAGAGGGGGACAAGACCCGGTACGTCGCCACCGAGAAGGCCGGGGAGTACACCGCGCTCTTCAGCTCGCTCTATCGAAAACTCTTCGATGCCCCTCCCCGGTTCAAACTATGAAGGGCGTCCGAAACCCCTTCACCGGCAGAGCGGCGTGAGTTTCTNNTCCTCGCGGGTGACGAATGCCGTGACCTCGGGCCGCTCACCGAGCACCTCGGCGAGATCGCGGTCTTCGGCGAGGGCCTGCAGGCTCGCCGTCCGCATTACCTCGTGAGCATCCTGCCGGTTCATGCCCCGCTTGGTGAGCTCGATCATCACCGACTCGGCAAGGTTCACGCCCCGGAGCAACATCAGGTTCCTCCTGATATTCTCCTTATTGAATTCAAGCCCCTCCAGTACGCCGATCATCACCTTGAGGATATGGTCGGTCAGCACCGAGGCTTCGGGGAAGAGCACCCGCTCGGGGGAGGAGTTTGTCAGGTCGCGCTCGTCCCAGAGTACGTTGTTTAACAGAGCCGGTTCAACCGAGGATCGCACAATTCGGGCAAGGCCGCAGACCTGCTCGCTCTTGATCGGGTTTCTCTTGTGGGGCATCGTGCTCGAGCCCACCTGCTTCTTGCCGAACGCCTCGGCAAGCTCCCCTATCTCGGAGCGCTGCATCAGACGGATCTCTAGCCCGATCTTGTCAAGCGTGGTCGCGACGTTTGCAAGGAACATGAAGTACTCCGCGTAGCGGTCCCGCGCTATAATCTGGTTAGAGACGTCCACCGGCTGGAGCCCGAGAAACTCCATCATCGTCTCCTGGACTGCTATGCCCGCTTCTCCGAGCGCTGCCTGGGTGCCCACCGCTCCCGTGAGCTGCCCGACGAGGAGGCGGGGGCGCATCTGGCGGAGTCGTTCGATGTGCCGGGAGACCTCGCTTGCCCAGATCGCGAACCGGAGGCCGTAGGTCGTGGGAACCCCGATCTGCCCATGTGTCCGCCCGGCGCAGACGAGGTTCTTCGTCTCCGCACTCCGGGCGAGAAGCACGCAGAGGAGTTTGCCGAGTTTCTCCTCGATGAGCGCGAGGCTATCGCGGAGCTGCAATGCGGTCGCCGTATCCAGGATATCGTTCGATGTTGCCCCGTAGTGGATCCATCGCCCGGCATCGCCGCAGACCTCTGTGACGGCTTTGACGATCGCCATCATATCGTGGTTGATCTCGGCCTCGATCTCCTTCGCCCTCTCTAGACTTGCCTTGCCTGCGCAGGCCGCAATCGTCTCGGCATCCTCGCGCGGAATGAGCCCGTGCACCGCTTCAGCCCGGGCCAGCGCCACTTCGGCCATGACGATCGCCCGGAACCGGTTCTCCTCACTCCAGACGGCACGCATCTCGGGAGTGCCGTACCGGTAGTCAATAGGATGGATTGCCATAGTTGGTACCTGTTTGCTCTGCCGCGTTAAAAAAGGGGTCGTGGCGCACCGGAGGTCGCCCGCGAACCGGCGTCATGCTCGCGTGCTCTCAAGGAATATCGCCGCCGTCCCGAGAGAGGGTGTGTCATCGCGAGACGTATGCACGACGAAGGGATACCCAGGGGAGTTTTCAAGCGATACACTCAGGTGGTAATGATGGCCGCGGTGATTGTGAGGAGCGTCGTGATCTCGGCTGGGCGGGTAATCTGGTTTGAGGGTATGGCAGATCCATCACGCCGGTTGTTAGCAGGTCTTTGGAGTGCTCCGCTAGTTTCGCTCCAGGATGGCAGATCCGGGCTCCGAACGCCCTATCCTTTCAGATCCACCCTTTCCTTTTGAAATAGAGGAGCATCACCCCGGCGACCGCCGCCATTGAAGCAAGGGCGATCGGGTAGCCCCAGGGGTGGCGGACCTCCGGCATATCGAAGTTCATACCGTAGACCCCGGCGATGAAGGTGAGCGGGATGAAGATGGTGGCGATGATCGTGAGGACCTTCATGATCTCGTTCGTCCGGCTGCTCTGGGTCGAGAGGTAGACGTCGAGGGTTCCCGACATCATATCCCGGTAGGTCTCCACGGTCTCGGCGACCTCTATGGTATGGTCGTAGACGTCGCGGAAGTAGGCGCGTGTCGATTCCTGGATCAGGGACGACTCCCCCCGCTCAAGTTCCGCCACCACGTCGCGGAGAGGCCAGGCAGACCGCCGGAGGGCGATCAAGGAACGCTTTAGGGCGTATATTGCCTGGAGGGTCCTCCTGTCGGGATCCGCCACCACCTCCTCCTCGACCGCCTCGATGCGTTCCCCGAAGTCCTCGATCACAGTGAAATACCCGTCAACGACTGCGTCAAGCAGCACGTAGAAGAGGTAATCCGGTCCCTCGCTCCGAAGCCTCCCTGCCCCGGTCCGCAGGCGCTCCCGAACGCGAAGAAAGACGTCACCCGGCTGCTCCTGGAACGACGCGACGTAACCTTCCCCTAGTACCAGGCTGACCAGTTCGCTCACAAACTCACCATCGCCGTTCGGGGAGAGCCTCCGAATCGCAACGTAGAGATAATCGCCATAATCTTCGATCTTCGGGCGCTGGCGGGTGTTCGCGATGTCCTCAAGCGTCAAGGGGTGGATCCCGATGGCATCTCCGATTGCCTGAAGCATCCCGGCATCGTGGATGCCGTCAACATCGATCCACGTGACTGTCGGGGGGGTGGTAGGGGCCGGGATCTCGGCGGGTCGGGTGGCAGTCCGCTCGTCGAGGTGCGAGGCGTCGTAATCGACGATCGTGACGGTAACCTGTCGTGCTCGGGAAGTGTTGGTATGGATGGACCTCTCTAGGGCCGACTCCTGTCCTCCTCTCTCGTTCTCACGCGGACTCATCGGATATATCGTTCAAATGGTCGTCTAAAAAGTGGGGTGATCCCGGATCACCGCTTTAATCCCTCACTTACTCTCTCGTCTTCTCTCTTTGCCTTCGCTGCGGCGCGTCCAATCAGGATCACCACGATCACCGCGATGATGGTCACGACGATGGCGTACACCAGCATCGCAACGAGCGTGCTCTGTTCACCGAAGATGAGTGAGAAGAGTTCCTGGATGGCGCCGTTCCATGCGAGAGCGGCGACCAGTCCGAATGCAGCCGTGACTAGGGCCGCAATTTTGTCAATAATCTCAGCCTTGAGCGACATGCAATCCCTCCAATGGGAGGAAAGCACGGTCGGTAGTATAATACTTTCGGGGGCGGGCGCCTGCTGTGTGCCGTTGGGGGGGCGTTCCCGGCGAGCGGGTTTCTTCTCCCACGATCGAGTCCCGTAAGTCCGGCCTCACATCACTTTCACCCCGGGCACCCAAACAACATTGATGTCAGCCGTCGACGTTATAACGCAATGGATACCCTCGACGACTGGTTCCCGTACCGGGAGTACCGGCCACACCAGCGCAAGATGCTCGAAGTGGCGGCGTCTGTCGCGCGCGACGGCGGCATCGCCATGATTGATGCACCGACCGGGAGCGGCAAGTCGAGTGTGGTCTCCGCGCTCCTTGCAGAGAGCCGGGGACGGAAAGTGCTCGTCGCCGTGAGGACTATCAGTCAACTTGCCACATTCATGCGCGAGCTCGATCTCATCCGGAAGAAGCGTGGCGGCCTCAAGTTTGCCTACCTCATCGGCAAGTCCGGCATGTGCCCGCTTGGCGGCGAGGGGGACGTTTACCGGCGGTGTGAGGGCGTCAAGGCCTTCTCGACGGCGCTGATGCGGGAGCGAGCGCAGAAAGGATCGCTCGTTCCGGCAAACGACCGCCAGATAAAACAGCAGATTCGGAAGATGGATCCGGACCACCCGCTTATCTGCCCGTACTTTATTCAAGGCAAATCGTTTGTTGAGACCGGAGACGCCGGGCTGAAGATGGTCCCGTCGGCTGCCCTGCGCGTCCGGGCCGAGCGGGTGAGCACCGAGTTGATCTGGCCTGACCAACTTGCCGAGTTTTGCGGCAATATCTGCCCGTACGATACGATGATGCACGCTGCCCGGGATGCCGATGTGGTGCTCGTGAACTTCTACCATCTCTTTGATGATACCATCCGGGAGCAGCTCTACCAGTCGCTCGGAGTTGAAGGGCACGATGCCATGCTGCTCATCGATGAGGCCCACAACTGTGGCGACGTTGTCCAGAGCATCGAGAGTGTGACGATCGAGGAGCGCGATATCGTCCAGGCCGAACACGAACTTGCCGGGCGACGCCGGTCCCAGCATCAGGCGGACGCGATCAGTCAGATCCTGCCGCAGATCACTCGATTCATGGAGGCGCTTAAAGCCTCGCTTGAGGCTGAGGACTGGTTTGATCCTGCCATCTTCCAGCGGATGGTCCTCTCCGGCACGCTCTATCGGCGCATGGAGGATGTCGTTGACGACCTCCTCAAGATCAGTGAGGGGATCCGTGAGAAGAACATGCAGGCGGGCGAGTTCAGGGAGAGCGCGATCGAGCGGCTGACCGAGTTCTTCTACCGGATCTTCCGGTCCGCTTCCGACCCTGCCTACCTTACGGTCTACCGGAAGGATGACGATGGCACAGTGGCGCTTGGGGTGCGAAACATCGACCCGAGCAACAAACTCCAGGAGATCGCCCAGGCGCATGCCTGCTGCGTCCTGATATCCGGAACACTCTCCCCCATCGAGAGTTACCGCCGCTACTATTTCGGCGATCTCCCCGTCACGACGCTATCGCTCCCGAACTCATTTCCTCCGGAGAACCGCCGCATCTTCTGTGCCAGCGATATCACCACTGCCTACTCAATGCGCCGGGACGCTCAGAACCTTGCCCGGACTGAGGACTACATCCTCACGTTTGCCCGCCTTCCAGGCAACCTTGCGTTCTACTTCCCGTCGTACGACCTGCTCAACACATTTGCAGACCGATGCGCCCCAAGAATCAGGGGCAAGCAGATCTATGTCGAGCCCAAGGATCCCGCCGCAGCCGCGGCGATGCTCCGGGAGTTCATGGGTCTTCCGGGGACTGGCCGCTCTGGCGTTCTCTTTGCAGTCTGCGGCGGGAAATGGAGCGAGGGCCTGGACTACCGGGGTGAGATGCTCTCTGGAGCGCTTGTCATCGGTCTTCCGCTTGCTCCGTTCAACCGCGTCCGCCGGATGGTTATCGACTACTTTAAGATGAAGTTCGGTGAGGAGGGTGAGTTCATCAGTTACACCCTCCCGGCAATCAACCGTGCCCTGCAGGCGCTCGGGAGAGTGCTCCGGACGCCAGAGGATCGGGGTATTCTCGTCCTTGGAGAGAAGCGGTTCCTTGAGCCCCGGGTTCACGCCGGGTTGCCGCCGTGGATGCAGGGGGAGATGACCGCGTGCACCATCGACGTCTTCAAAATGGAGGCAGGTAGATGGCGATCTTGACCGGGTCGTGTCGATTTGGCCTATGGTACGTCCATGTGGCATGGCAGGGCGACCTCGTCTACCGGGTACGGTTTGCCCCCACGGGAGTACCGGGTCCAGTTCCCGAGGTGATCCTGCGTTACTGTGCCGGACAGCCGGCAGATCCCACCTCGCTTCGGAGTATCGCAACCGAGGGGGACTCGACCTTTGCGAGGATCTATCGTGCCGTCTGTGCGGTTCCTTATGGTGAGACCGTCACCTACGGCGATATTGCCCGGGTTGTCGGGACCGCACCCCGGGCAGTCGGATCGGCAATGGCAAGAAATCCAACCCCGCTCGTGGTGCCCTGCCATCGGGTCGTTGCAAAGACCGGGCTAGGCGGGTTCTCTCCCGACTTGTCAATCAAGGAAGCATTGCTCGAGATGGAGCGTCGGGTGTCGGGGCGCTCCACACCGCAGAGGAGAGGAGTTAACAGGTAACTCCGCCATAGTATATTGGAATGAAGATCGCAGTCCTGGGTGCAGGGGCGGTCGGCCTGACCGTTGCCGCAAAATTGTCCCGTGTCGCGGAGGTCCATGCCGTTGCCAGGAGGCGGCATGCCGACGCGATACGTGAACGGGGTTTTCTGCTGACTGGAATCTGGGGGGAGGGTACATACCGCTTCAGCTGTTCTGACGACCTGCCGAGCGCATGGCAGGAGGCAGACTACTACATCATCACCTCAAAATCGACCGATACCGAGGCGATATGCCGCCAGTTTGCTGATGCTATCAAGGGGCGCGAGGTCGTGAGCCTCCAGAACGGGATCGGAAACGAGGAGATCATCGGGCGGTTCACCGACCGGATGATCGGCGGCATGATCATCACCGGGTTCGAGTGGCGGGGCGATGCATCGGTCCATGTCTCGGTCGAGGCGGCGCCTATGAAACTGGGGCGGTATCCATCCGGCACTGACGAAGCAGTCGAATCCCTTGCGGCCCTCATCAGGAAGGCCGGCATCAAGGCGGAGGCGACCGATAGTATCAGGGCCGATATATGGTCGAAGACTCTCTATAACTGCGCATTAAACCCGCTGGGCGCTGTGATGAATGTCCCTTACGGTGCGCTCACCGATCCGCATGCCTGGACGATCGTCACCGAGATCGTCAAGGAGGCCTATCGGGTGGTTGATGCCGAGGGTGTCTCCCTTCCCTGGAAGACGCCGGAGGCGTACTTAGAGTATCTCCGGACCCGTCAGCTCCCGGCGACGGCCGCCCATCATTCGTCGATGCTTCAGGACCTCTCCCTCGGACGGAGAACGGAGATCGATTTCATGAACGGCGCGATAGTGACTTTCGCCCGGAAACACGGAATCGATGCACCCTATAACTCCTGTATCGCTGAATTGATCCGTTTCCGGGAACGTCTCTAAAGGTAGTGCGGTATGCGGTCTGCGATTGTTCTCGTTGGAGGTGCGGCACGGCGTGCTGGTGGACGGGAGAAGTATTTCTTCACGTTCCAGGGCAAGACGTTCATCGAACGTCTCATCGATACTCTGCGGGAAGTAGTGGACGAGATTGTGGTAGTTGCACGCGACCCCGAGCAGTGCGAACGATTTAGCCACCTCCAGGGCGTCAGGTGCACATCGGACATCCGGCAGGGTCTTGGTCCCATCGGCGGCCTGCATGCGGGAACACTCGCAGTACATGGCGAGTATATCTTCGTTGCCGCCTGTGATATGCCCTGTGTTCACCCGGGAGTGGTGGAGATGCTCTTTGATGCTGCAGTCGGGTACGATGCTGCCATTCCCAGCTGGAACGCCGATATGCTCGAGCCGCTCCATGCGGTCTACCGACGTAGTGCGTTGATTGAATACCTGGAGGAGCATGAATCACTCTCTCTCCGGCCGATGATCTGGAGCCTGAACACCCGGTATGTGAGCGTGGAGGCGATCCGGCAGATCGATCCTGACCTGCTGACGTTCACAAACATCAATAACCTGGAAGACCTGGAGTCGATTGACCGGTCCGAGAGGCATTGTGAAGTCGATGGGACCGGGCAGTCCTCGCCGTGAGCGGGCCGGTATTTTTTCACCCTATTGTATTGCCCCGGGCGAGATTCCGGCATACTTCGCACAGGAAATAGAAACGGATTCACGCTTCGGCATCCTCAATCCTATCACCCATCAGGGTCCAGGAGCCGGGCTTCACGGATCCCCTTTGCTGAACCGATCACTCTTCTATAGTTTATCCGGGATACCCGGAACGCCCCTTGCATATGAAACGGAATGACGGGCGCGAGTTATAATCGGCCGGGGGTTTGGAGCAGGCATGATTTCCCAAAAGAATATATGTCTTCTCTGATAAGTCTGGGTCTGATGTCATCGGGGGAAGTGATTCCGGTATTCTCTACTCTCAGAGGTCGGGGAGATCCGGTGAGCGCGGAGCCCGCCGCATTCCCGATCCGCAGATCCCGGGCCAGCAGGCTTGCTACATCATTCCTGCTATTGTGCTGTCTTGTTGCTGTTCTGTGCGGGTTGGCTTCTGCTGCGGAGCAGACCTATGCCCCTCTATGGGAGAGAGGGGTCAACGATGCCGTGAGTTCTGTGGCAATCACACGGGACGGATCTCTCGTCGTTGCCAGTGCAGGCTCGATGGTATACCTTCTGGATCAGGATGGAACCGTTCTCTGGAAGACTACTGTCGGTTCGCGAGTAAAAGGTGTCGGAATATCGCCTGAAGGGGCATACATCGGTGTCGGTGCTGATAAACTCTATCTCTTTGAGAGAGGCGGAGACCTGCTCTGGACTGAAAAGACGAGGTTTGTCTACAATGACGTGGCAATCTCGTCTAACGGCACGTACATCGCTGCCGGGTGCGATAATGGTGCGGTCTATCTTTTTGACAAGAATAAGAAGACTCTCTGGGACTATGATATGGGGACCGATACTCACAGTATTGCAATATCGGATAACGGCCGCGTTATTGTTGTCGGTTGCGATAACCACGGAGTCTACTATCTCAATAGCCGGCAAGGAGAGTCCTGGAGTTACGGTACTGGAAAGCCCCTCGGAGGGGTCGCCCTCACCCCGGACGGCCGATTCGTCGCAGCAGGGTCGCTTGACCGGTGTGTTTACCTCTCCACAGGGCAGGGGGAGCATCTCTGGAAGTACCCCACCAACGATGCCGTCCTCTCGACGGCGCTGACAAACGAGGCCCGAGAGGTCTTCGCGGCGTCCGGCCGGACGGTCTATGTCCTCAACCGCACGGGAAGCAAGATCCAGGAGATCACCCTCAACAGCCGTGCGGATTCGATTGCTGCGACGCCTGATGGCACGTTCCTGGTTGTCGGGGGGAGTGATCGGTTCGTCCGTCTCTTCACGCGGGATGCTGCCCTGCTCAAGAGCGAGGAGCCGGAAGAGGTAACGGAAGATCCGGGTGAATTCCCCACTCCAGCGGAGAATAACGCGACACCAGTCCCAACCGAAAATGATACCTCTGAGGGCGTTGTCGGGGCAAATGCTCAGATCTCAGAGGGAGATGTCTCGTTTGCCTCAATGGTGCTTGGATGCGTGGAAAACGTCATCTCCCTCCTCCTGGAGCCGCAGAAGGATTTCATAGCCTGATCCCCCTCTCCAGGCTTTTTGGTTTTTTGGTTGGGTGGCTAGATCTTATGTTTGCTCCCGCTTGCATCGCGTGCATGGTGTCCAAACTCGCTCTCGAGCAGGAGATCTCCGGTGAAGACGGGGCCGTCTCTGCAGACCCGCAGGCCGTGCGGGTCGATACAGCACGAGCCGCAGAGACCTACTCCGCACTTCATGTAACGGTGAAGAGAGAACTGTCCCCGTTCGGCACACCCTTCCCGGTCAAGGATGGCGAGCACCGCCCTCATCATGGGTTCGGGCCCGCAGACGCAGATGTGGGCGAAATCAGCGAGGTCCACTCTGGATATGAGTTCGGTCACGAACCCGTGATGGCCGGCGGTGCCGTCGTCGGTCGCGACCATCAGCGTCGCATAATCACGTATCTTATCCGCAAAGAGGAGTTCTCGGGCCGTTCGTGCGCCGAGGAGGACGGTATCCGCCTGCCCTGCCGTGATGAGCGAAAGAAGCGGGGAAGCACCGACGCCGCCGGCGACAACAAGCGTCCGCCCCGAGACCGCAAATCCATTTCCGTATGGGCCCCGGAGACCTATCTTATCGCCCTCGTGCATGGCAAAGAGGGCAGCGGTTGCGTCCCCCACCTTCTGGACGGTTATCGAGGACGGCGTGGAGAGGGCCATCGGGATCTCATCCACACCAGGCACCCAGACCATCACGAACTGCCCCGGCCGGGCAACGATCTCTCGGTCGAAGATAAACGTCTTAATAGACGGTGTCTCCTCTACAATCTCTGTTATTTTAACCCCATGGGGCATCTGTTCATGCATGGGCGCACCCCACAATCTCACGTGCGTCGATCCCGTCTGGACTGTAGAGATCCTCTGCAATCGTGGCAAAGATACTGATGTCGTCGATGATAGCGCTCCCGATCTCAACGGCACTTGCCCCGGCCATCATCATCTCGATGACGTTATCGGCGGTGGAGACCCCACCGCACCCGATGATCGGGATGGAGCAGGACTCGTAGAGATCGTAGACGCACCGAACGGCGATGGGGAAGATCGCCTTCCCTGAGAGCCCTCCAAAGCGGTTCCCGAGCACCGGCCGGCGGAGAGCCGTCGAGATCCGCATTGCCTTCACCGTGTTTATCGCAACGATCGCATCCGCCCCGCCGCGCTCCGCGGCCGCCCCGATCTCGGTGATATCAGTGACGTTTGGCGTGAGTTTCACCCATGTAGGGACCCCGAGGGAGGCCACCGCCCTCGTGCACTCCTCCACGAGAGCCGGGTCGCTCCCGATTGCCGCCCCATACCCCTCCGCGTGGGGGCAGGAGAGGTTTAACTCGAATCCCGAGGCCTTCCCGACGAACCACCCGGCGACCGTCCGAAACTCTTCCGGCGTTCCCCCGAAGATGCTCACGATCACCGGCTCGCCGTGGAGGACAGCCAGTTCATCTACGAACGCAGTCGAGGGGTTCGGAAGACCCATGGCGTTGATGATCCCGCCGTCGACGACGACGAGGCAGGGTCCCGGATGCCCAACCTTTGGGCTCGGGCCGATGGACTTCGTGACCACGCCTCCCGCACCGTTCTGCAGGATCCGGGCGAGCGACGCCCCGGTGGTTCCGAGGATGCCGGCCGCCAGCAGAAGATGGTTCTTCAATTGGATACCACCAACCTCGATAGGGCCAGGATAAAGCGCAACCATTGAAAAAAGATGGGAGTAGAGTATTATTATATTCTCGCGCCAAGTGTACTAACAAAGAAGAAGTGAGCTTTCGCTCTCCGGAGCCCAGATGACGATACGGAAGGCGGTAAGACGTCCCTTTTCCCTGCCGGATCGTTATTCTCCGTGAAGCGTGATCTCTTTGCGCGCATAATCTTGGATATTAGGATCTGGATCGATACTATGACCTCGCTCGCAATATTAGGTGTAGGAAAGGTGGGGGGTGAGACGGCGTTCCTCTCTGCCGTGCTCGGTCTCGCTGACGAGATCGTCGTTTACGACGTCTACGAGCCCCTTCTACAGGCACAGGTGCTTGACCTGCAGCATACGGGAATCGATGTCACGATCTCTACCGATACGGCGGCGATGCGGGAGGCCGATATCTTCGTATTTGCGGCGGGCACCCCACGGACGCCCGAGATAAAGACACGGGCGGACCTTCTCGAAGCCAATGTGCCGGTGGTGAAGCGTTGCAGCGAGTTCTTGCGTGGATTTGACGGCGTAGTCATCACCATCACAAACCCCATGGATGCAAACAACTACGGCCTCTGGAAGATGATGGGCGTTGATCGGCAGCGGTGCATCGGGTTTGGCGGTCAACTCGATAGCGCCCGTCTTGCAACTTATCTCAATGAAGCCGGGGTATCCGGGCCCGCCTGGGTTATCGGAGAGCACGGGGAGCACCAGGTGCCCCTCTTCTCGAGGACCGGTGTGAACGTCGGCGTTGAGGAGCGGGAAGCAATCCTCTCCCGGATGCGGGGTGCAAGCATGGAGGTGATCCGCGGCAAGGGCGGCACGGTCTTTGGCCCGGCCTATCACATCACCATGCTGATCCGGGCGATCCTTGAGGACCGGCGTGAACTGCTCCCCTGTTCGTGCGTGCTGGATGGCGAATACGGCTTCTCCGGGTGCTCCCTCGGTGTCCCCGCGAGAATTGGCCGTGAGGGGGTTATTGGTATCGAGGAATGGGACCTCGACCCATGGGAGGAGGCGAAGATGGCCGAGGCAGGAGCATTTGTGCAGGACCTCTGCAGGAGACTTGATGGTTAATTCTATGCAAGAGTCAGATATTCCGACAACCCTGGACGACTTTGGAAAGACCCGGATCGCCATCCACCAGGTCGAGTACAGCGTTGGTGTCGATACTCCGATCATCCATATCTTCGGCCGGGATCCTTTGGGGAATGCAGCGAGGATCGACGTCACCGATTTTCGGCCCTACTTCTACGCCCCCGTGGCGCAGGTGGACAAAAAAGAACTCCCCCCGCTGATCGCCGAGGTGGAGTCGGAGAAGGTGTATTACTCCATCCACGGCGAACCGTTGCGGCGGCTCTATACCCGGCGCCCAAGCGACGTGCGAGAGATCCGTGACCACTACCAGCCTCACTTTGAGGCAGACATCCCGTTTGCCACCCGATTCATGATAGACTGCGGTCTCTCCGCAGGCGTGGAACTCCCCGCCGGGGTCACCACCATAGACTACCGCGAACTCGTTCCGTGTGATGTTTCTGCTCCAGCACGCACCTGTATCATGGATATCGAGTGCGTGGACGAGAATGGTTTTCCTGAGGCTGAGCGTGACCCCATCATCTGCATCACCTGCTGGGACTCTTTTGATGAGGAGTATACAACCCTTCTCTGGCAGCCCGGCGGCGTGCCGGGCAGTGCACCCGTCGAGGATCCGCAGCTCCGCACCAATGAGCGTCACCGTGTCATCCGTTACCCGGACGAGAAGGCGATGCTTCTAGGGCTCATCGAGTACATCAGGGAACACGACCCGGACATCCTCTCAGGCTGGAACTTTGTGGAGTTCGATATCCCTTACATCCTGCAACGGATGGCTGTGCTCAAGCTCCGGGGCGAGGATCTCGCACGCCTACCCGGTCAGACCATGCGTGACGCCATTCGCGGACGGGCAATCTTCGATCTCCTCGCCGCCTACCGGAAGATGCACCAGGCCCAGAAGGAGTCCTACCGGCTCGATGCTATCGCCGAAGACGAACTCGGGGTGACGAAGATCCGCTACAGCGGAACGGTCACATCGCTCTGGCGCTCCGACCCTGCACGGCTTGTCGATTACAACTGCCGGGACGTCGAACTCTGTGTCGGGATCGATAAAAAGAACAATATCATCGAGTTTTACCGGGAGATCGCCCGGTATGTCGGATGCCCGCTCGATAGAACACTGAACTCGTCAAACGTCATCGATATCTACGTTCTTCGGAAGGCTTTTGGCAGGTTTGTCCTCCCCTCCAAGGGACTCGCCGCGGGGGACGAGTTTGAGGGCGCGACCGTCTTTGAACCGACCATCGGTCTACGGGAGAACGTGGTGGTCCTCGACTTAAAATCACTCTACCCTATGGCGATGATGACGATCAACGCCTCGCCCGAGACGAAGAACCCGGACGGCGAACTGCGTGCTCCAAACGGTATCCGATTCTCCCGGGAGCCCGACGGATTGACGCGGAGCATCCTCTCAGAACTCCTCCGCGAGCGGGATGACCGTAAACGCCTGCGCAACCAGTATCCTTTCGGCTCCCCGGAGTACGTCCTCTACGATCTCCAGCAGAACGTCCTGAAGGTGATCATGAACTCCTACTACGGGGTCTCGGGCTACGCCCGGTTCAGGCTCTATGACCGTGAGATCGGGTCCGCGGTCACCTCGGTCGGCCGGGCGATCATCCGGCACACCCGCAACGTCATCACCGATCTCGGCTATCAGGTCCTCTACGGTGACACCGACTCGTGTATGGTCGAGATGCCTCCGGGAACCCTCGAGGAGACCATCGCCCGGGCTAGGGCGATTGAGGCGCGGCTTAACGAGAGTTATGGCGACTTTGCGAGAGCTGAACTCGGTGCCGAGACACACTACTTCTCCATCAAGTTTGAGAAGGTCTACCGCCGCTTCTTCCAGGCAGGTAAGAAGAAGCGCTACGCCGGGCACCTGGTCTGGAAGGAGGGGAAAGACGTCGATGAGATCGATGTCGTCGGGTTCGAGATCCGGCGGAGCGACTCGCCGCAGATAACGCGGGAAGTGCAGCGAACCGTCATCGAGATGATCCTTCGCGGGGACGCATTTTCTGATATACAGAAGTACCTGCGTGATGTCATCAGGAAGTACCGCCGCGGGGAGTACTCGCTCGACGAGGTCGGTATCCCCGGCGGGATCGGGAAGAATCTGGATAACTACGAGAACGACGACGCCCATATCCGCGGCGCCAAGTACTCGAACAAGTATCTCGGGACCGACTTCAAGCGGGGCAGCAAGCCTAAACGCGTCTACATCAAGGCCGTCACGGCGAAGTACCCACGGACGGATGTGGTCTGTTTTGAGTACGCCGATCAGGTGCCGCCGGAGTTCGTCGTCGATTGGGAGACGATGCTCGAAAAGACGCTCAAAGGCCCTCTCTCACGGATCATCGAACCGCTTGGGTGGGACTGGCACGACGTCGATCCTTCAAGAACGACGCTCTTTGATTTCGGGATGTAAGAAAAATGGGTGGTCTCTTTACGCGAGACCCCTTTTTGCGCGCACTTCCTGGATGAACGCGCTCCTCTCGATATTCTTTGACCAGGCGATGCGGCCGTCGACGACCTGCCAGCTGGGCATCTCCATGATATCGATACCTTCCGGAACACAGGAGACATCCGCCCCGCAGGGGACGACAAGGACTGCTTTATCGAACCTGCCGGAGTCTGCGGCATCCTGAAGGGCCTTAACTGCATTCACTGGAATCTCTGGCGCCATCTTCACACTCACGGCCACGCGCTCCGTCTTGCCGGCGACCCGGCGGGAGAGCATACACTCCGGCTGCACGCTGCCGGCGGGGGACCATGTGAACTGCCATCCCTCACCGGGGGGGAACCGCCGGATAAGGGTCTTCTGGACATCATGATATGTAGAATCCTTTATGCCACCCATATCAATATCCTCTGCTTTACTGTATGGTCTCTGTCGAATATAAGTATTGTAGTTCTTTTGTCTTCCCGGTAGTCCCCCTCCCAGATACCGGTGTGGCGACCGGTTCGGGCGATGTATGAGAAAATCCCGAAGGAACACTTTTATGTTACTACCCATATTATTCGGCGGGGGTTGTCAGTATGACAGAAGCCACACAGATGGAAGCCGGAGTTGTGGAGGCGTACGAGAGGCTGGCACGTGAGGTGCTGAATCGGCCGGAGAGCATTCCGAGTGCCATCCACAATCTCCTCCTCAAGCTTGCAGAGACCCATCCGGGAGCGGTGTACTGGATTGTCCGGAAGTTCTACCAGGAGTATCTCCGGCTTTATGTCTCCGATACCGGGTACATCGGGATCGTAGACCGGTACGAGCCCGACCTGATGTATCCGGGTGACATCGCTCTCTACATGGTGCCTGAGAGCCCGCAACCGGGAGATGTGGTCCAGATCTCTTTCACCGATAAGAACGAGGTGAGTGTCTACGTCATTCATGGCCGGGTCCTCAGGTGCAACGATGACCGGTCGATACAGGTCGCGGATACCAGCACTGGAGAGGATTACAAGGTTGTCGACTGGAACATCCTCGGCAAACTGGTTAAAGTCATCCCGTTCGGAGCCGATGAATGGCAGGAGCTCTTCTCGGCATCCGGCGTCCCGAAGGAGTGGCTCACCACATCGATCGAGGAGAACATCAATTCGCTCCAGAACTCGGATGTTCGCGGGAGGGATGAGGCGATCGCCGAACTCAAGAGACGCCTTGCAGTCCTGATGAAGTGAGGATTGAGTTATCCGTTTTTTGCCGGGGGATGGGCGGGCCAATCTCCTCTCTCCTCACTCCAACGGGTATCAGTCGACTACCTGCCTTCTCGTTACACGAACCTTTTTGTGGCAAGTCTTCTATCCTTGCTGTATGAAGCATCTGCTACTGATCATCCTCTCTCTGCTGCTCATTCCGTCAGGGGTCCAGGCGCTTACCTTTCTTGGCGGAGATCCGCTGGTGCTTGATACGCCCATCCCGGACGATGTGGTCGCCTCGGGTGGGTCTGTGACCGTCAAAGCCCCCGTAGATAGTCTGACGGTCGCGGGCGGTACGGTGACGGTGGATGCCCCCGTCCGGGGTGATGTCATTGCGGCAGGTGGCACCCTCGTTGTCAATGGTGACGTCGGCGGGAAGGTGCTCGCCGCCGGTGGTGAGATCGAGTTGAACGGAAATGCAACGAACGCTCTCATCACCGGTGGCACGGTCAGGATCGGCGAAGGTGGCGTCATCGAGCGTGACGCTTTCATCAGTGCCGGAGAAGTCACCAACGCAGGATCGGTTCTCGGCAATCTCAGTGTCTCGGCCGGATCCTTCATCAACACCGGAACTGCCGGAAACGTCACGTTTGAAGAGCAGAGGAGCCCAGGACTCGCAATACCCGGGCTCTTCTCGATCCTTGTTGCAATCGGATTCCTGATCCTTGGGAATCTGCTGATCTGGGGATTCCCAGACCTGTTTGGTGCAGTGGTCCAGCAGATCGAGAGGAGCCCGGTCATTCTGACGATCGTCGGGTTTGTTGCGATCATTGTATCAGCGGTTCTCCTCCTCATCGTCGCGATCACGATCATCGGTCTCCCCATCGCGCTCGTTGGGGGCCTGCTCTTTATCGTCGCCATGCTGCTCTCGTCACTCTTTGTCGCATACGCCCTTGGAGACGTCATCATCACACGGACGAAGTGGAGGCCGGGACGTGTGTGGGTATTCGTCCTTGGGTTTGTGATTCTGCAGATCCTCATCCTCATTCCACTGCTCGGGGCAATCGTTTGGATCATCGCGGTCAGCCTCGGTTACGGCGGGATCCTGTATGCGCTCAGGGGCGCCTATCCGTTCCGTGGGGGAGGGGCGGCGTAGTCCTATTTTTGGTGGGTTTGTGGTGTGTGTTTGTGCCTGGCGGGGGGCGATGGCAAAAATGCGAATACAAAAACCCATGCACTGGACCGTGGGGGCATCGCATTTTGGGGGGAGGGGCTGACGGGGAGTGCGACGGTCCGAAGGACCGGAGCTCGAGCACCGATAG
>NZ_LFRO01000070.1:0-1126 GCF_001512385.1 Methanoculleus sp. DTU007
GCAGTTCACTATCCGTGTTGAGAACACTGACCCTGACAAGGCGAAAACCGACTACGATGAGGTCAAGGTGAAAGTTGAGAAGGGTTCTGTTACCATCACGGCGTCCGGCACTGGCACCTACTACATCGGTGAGGAAGTCACCCTCTCCGGTACCTGCACCGACAACGATACAACAGTTCACCTCTTCATGACCGGTCCGAACCTTGCATCCGCAAACGGCGTCAACCTCTTGACCCTGAACCCTGTATCGAACACTGGTGCTGCTGGCACTAGCCCGTTCAACACAGCAGATGTTAAGGCCGACGGCACCTGGTCATTCAAGTGGAACACCGGTGACACTGTTCAGAATAAGGCCCTCGATGCCGGCGGCTACACGATCTACGCCGTCTCGCAGCCTGTGGATAAGAGCGGCCTCTCCAACGCCGAGTACGCCACGGCCTCTATCCAGCTCCGGTCCGGGTTCATCACCGCGACCTCGAGTGGCGCGGTCATCGCGAAGGGTGACGACCTGAAGCTTACCGGAGCTGCGCAGGGCGACCCCGACAGCGTCTGGGTCTGGATCTTCGGCAAGAACTATCAGAGACTTGCTGATCCCGCTACCGTTGAGGATGACGGCAGCTTCGAGTACGAGCTCAAGGGGTCCCAGACCAAGGATCTTGCTGCAGGCCAGTACTTCGTGGTCATCCAGCACCCGATGATGAACAAAGAGTTCGACATACGATCTAACGTGGCTGGTTGGATCAACGGTACGGCTGACTCTGGCTTTAACTCGGTGCGGATCGCCGGGCTCCAGGCTTCTGATGCGGCGACCGCGCTGATCAACGCCCTTGACTCCCCGAACATCGACGACACCTACGTGAAACTCACCTTCGTCGTCGAAGAGCCGAACATCTGGATCGACGCGATCGGCGACAAGGCTGCAGGCAGCAAGTTCACGATCACCGGCACGACCAACCTCGCTGTCGGCGACACGCTGAACATTGAGGTCACCTCCGCTGCGTTCCAGCCGACCAGCAAGAGCGAGGCCTCCGGCTTCGGCTCGGTTGCCGGCACTACGAAAGTCGAGCAGGGCGACGGCGCGAACACCTGGTCGTTCGAGGTTGACGGCGCGAGCTTCAAGCCCGAC
>NZ_LFRO01000097.1:0-21088 GCF_001512385.1 Methanoculleus sp. DTU007
AATCTAGGTTGGATCCAGGGCCAATTCAATTTTACAGAACTTTCGTTACGCTACCCCTCTTCATCTTCCCATTGGTGAGTAGAAGAGTCAGCTGGGGTCAGGGAGTTCGTGGAGAGGATACTAGGGTGGACAGGAAGGCTGCGCTTACCAGCCAAGAGATTCGCGGGTTCCGGCCCTACCATTCGGGTGACGACCCCCGGCAGGTAGACTGGAAGATCACGGCGAAGCGCGGCACCCTGTATGTCCGTGAGCCGACAGGACTCGAGGGCGGTGTGTCCCTCATCTCTGTCGACCTCCCGGCGCGGACGGGCGACCCTGAGATCTTTGCCCGGTTCATGATGGCGATCTCGAGCGCCGTCGAGGGTGCGATCGCCGCCCGCAATGACTGTTCGCTCCTGGTCGTCGCGGGTCCTGAGATCGTCAGGTTCATCTCCCGGATCCAGGATATCCGGGAGGCTCTCGCGGCCTTCAGTGGGCTTCTCCCGTTCGAACCCCGCACCTACCTCTACCGGGCGCCTGGGCCAGCTGCTCTCGCTGCCCGGGTGCGTCATCCCGGCGCAGGGGCAGATCCTTGTGATCGGGAGTATCATGCGAGGCTCCGCGACATCCTCTCGGCGTTTGCGGTGGAGAAACCTATGCCCTTCACGGTGGCAATACGGGGAGCCCTCTCCCAGGCGGGCGCTGCTGAGGTCCGGATCTTCTCACTCCTCCAACCAGGCGATAAAAGTCACCTTATCCAGTTCATCCACGAGGCGAAGGTCCGGGGGATGCGGGTTATCCTCCAGGCACCCGCCGGCGCCGGGACGATCATGGGGGTCGATGCCGTGGAGGTGTTATGATGGGGTTCGACCGGAGGTTCCTTCTGCTCTGCACCGGCGAGGTCCTCGTCGTTGCCGCGGACAATGTCGTGGCCGCTCTCATCCTCCAGATGGTCATCCTTGCCGTGTTCCTCGGCAACTTGCGGGGTTACCTGACCTTCGCCGTCGGGGTATCCTTATTTGCTGTCCTGCTCGCGATGAGCGGCACGGTATATCTTCCTCTTCTCGTTCTCGCGGCCGCTCTGGGCTGCGGTTATCTCATCCTCGCCTTCCGGGACTATCGGCTGACCCGGTGGGCGGGAGGTGATACATGACCCTGAACAATCTCTACTCGGGAGCCTTCAGCCTGATCATCGCGGCCGTTGGCCTCCTTGCTCTCGCGACCGCGACCGGCCGGGGTGACATCACCACTGCGACTCTCGTCCTAGCTGGGGCAAGCTGCTTCATAACTGGAGTCTTTCTTCTTGCGCTCCACAAGGGTGAGCCCATCAGCCCTGAGATTGCCGCTCTCCTCCCTGCCCAGGGAACGATCGGCATCGCGACGCTCTGTGCGGACCTCGGGGTCCAGGGTGATGCCTGGTTCATCCCGGAGGAGGATGGGACCGTTGTCGAGATCATCCCGGTCACCAGTGCCCCCCCGGTGACGGTCGGGGGCGATTACTCCTACATAACCAGGGAGGATGGGTGTGCCGTCCGGCTTGTCCCGGTATGCACCCCGCTTCTTAGGCACCTGCAGGATAAGTATGCTCTTGAGATCCCTAAGGATGATAACGAGGGTCTTCTTGCGTGTATAGAGGAGGTCTGTGATACCCTCCTGGAGATTTCCGGAAAGACGACGGCGGCCCGGGACGGCGCAAATATCATCGTCACCTTGAACGACTACCACCTCGTTCCCGGTTGCCAGGCGATCCGAGAAGTCTCTCCGAAGTGCTGCACCATGGTTGGCTGCCCGATCTGCAGCCTGCTTGCTGCGATCGCGGCGATTGGAATAGGAACTCCAACGAAGATCGAGCATGTTGCTCTCGACGAGAGGAGAAAGAGCCTCCGGGTTATCCTTCGCCCGGAGAGTGCCGGAGGTCCGGGTCCTGGAGTCTTGGGCTGATCGGGTCCATCCCACGATTAGAGCGCTGCGGATCGGAGCCACAAAAGTCGATTTCTCTGTCTCTCTGCAGGGATCAGTCTTGCGGGATTGTCTACGCTGGGGCCTCTGAACGTGTAGGCTCTTTTTTGCAGTATATCATCGCTTAATCCCTCCATTCCTGCCGATAATCCTATGTCGAACGCAAATTGGATAGGCACCCTGTTTCTGTTGCGTGCGTGTCAATTCAGCGGCTTAAACCGCGCGGAGGCCGGCACACGGGCAGTCTTTGGATCTACGACAGATTCTCCGCGACATTCTGAAAAACAGCAGTTCCACAACGGCTGAAATCGAGCTTCCTCCCTCGATGTGTAGACGCGTGTCACAGAAAACGTTAATAAGAGTATGTCGTAGCCTGCAGTAAGGCGTTCCAGGCCGACCGGGTGGGGTGTGATGAAATGATACAGGCAGAAAATCTCACGAAAGTTTACAACGGCAAGGCGGTCGTCGACGGCCTTGACCTTGAGGTTGATGAAGGCGATATATTCGGATTCCTTGGTCCGAACGGAGCGGGGAAGAGCACGACGATCCTGATGCTCACCGGTATGATCGAGCCCACCAGTGGGCGGTGCCTGGTTGATGGGATCGAAGTCGCGAAAGACCCGCTGAGGGTGAAGGAGATCATCGGTTACCTCCCTGAAGATGTAGGGTTCTACGGGAACATGACAGCCGAGCAGAACCTGGACTATTTCGCCCGGTTCTACGGAATGGATTCAAGGGAGCGGAAAGAGCGAATAGCAGAACTGCTTGAACTCGTCCATCTCGACGGCGTCACCCAGAAGGCCGGAGAGTACTCCCGCGGGATGAAGCAGCGGCTTGGGCTTGCTCAGGCATTGATCAACGACCCTAAAGTGCTCTTCCTTGACGAACCGACGGCAAACCTCGATCCCGAGGGCGTCCGTGAATACCGGAAACTCGTTGAACACCTCGCCGATGAAGGAAAGACGATCTTCGTCTCTTCCCATATACTCTCCGAGGTCAGAGTAGTCTGCCGGACCGTAGGACTGCTCGCAAAAGGGAAACTCGTTGCACAGGGTACGCTGGAGGAGGTTGCCCGGGCGCTCGCGCCATCGGATGGTGATGCCGTCCGGATCATCGTCGAGACCCCCGAGCGCCTGCCGGCGATCGAGGATCCCGGGATTCTCTCCATTGAGAGGAACGGGAGCCGTGCGGTTATCCTGGCGATGGCTGACATCCGGGACAGGCTTGCAGAGAGTCTCTATTCACAGGGCGTGCACATACGGGAGATGCACCTTGAAGAACCCGATATTGAGGACGTCTTCATGGCAGCCTATCGGAGGTAAGTATGGCGCTTGATAGATTGCTCAACGTAGCACGGAAAGAGTTCTCCGACCATATCACCAGTAGGCGGTTCGTCATTATCCTTGTACTGTTTCTCGTTATATCAGCGATCGGGATGCATACCGGCATTGGATATTACAACGACATGCTTGAGTCCTACAACCAGCAGCTTCAGTACATGCAGGAGCTCGAGGTTGATAGCCCATACGTGAATTGGATGCCCGAGAAACCTTCGATCATGCTTATCTTCAACTCTATGATGAGTTACATGACGACGCTTGGTGGGATCCTTGCCATCGCCATCGGGTTTGACCTGGTCTCAAAAGAGAAGGAGACCAGATCGCTAAAGACGCTCCTCTCCCATCCCCTCTACCGGGATGAGATCATCAACGGCAAAGCACTCGGGGGCGTTGGTGCTCTTGGGTTTGCCATGGTTCTTGCGCTTGCTATCTCGCTTGCGATGCTCCTTCTCTTCTCGATCGTCCCGACATTGGAGGAGTTTGCCGCCATACTGATCTTCGGGGCGGTCTCGCTTGGGTTCCTGCTTGCCTACTTCTCCATCGCGCTCATGATGTCGACGGTCGCCCGCGAGAGCGGGAACGCCCTGATCTACACCCTCGTCATCTTCTTTGCCGTCTCCTCGCTTCTACCCCTGCTCGGGACGGTGGCCGCAGATGTGCTCGTCGGCGACCCGCCCGAGCCGCCGGAGGTGGGCCTGATACCGACCATCGTGGGGAGATCGGTCTCAGCTACAGCCGGCGGGGGGTATTTCGTCAGCAGTGCTTCTCAAAGCGTGGTCCAGGTGGGGTCCGAGGATCAGGTGTGGAGAGAGTATGAGGAGGAGTTGCGGAACTACATAGACAAACGGATGTTAATCAGCGATCTTACAACCCTCATTTCCCCCCAGATGAACTACTACACCATCGCGATGGCGGTGACGAACCCACAGATCACGGCGACTATAGATGCGCTCTATAACTCCGGTATGGCACCAGAGGAGACGCCTGGTCTTGCTGAAGCCCTCGGCCGGGTCTGGATGAACATCGCCGCGCTCATCGTCTTCCCGTCGGTCTTCTTCGCCGTGACGTATGTGAAATTTATGAGGATGGATATCAGGTGAGAAGGTGGCCGACAGGAAAATCTTTGTAATCCTCCTCCTTGCCGCCCTGATTGTTTCGGGTGCGGCGGCCGCAACAGGGGGCGGGACAATGCCAACGGAGATCCGGTGCGACTTCCCCGGCGAGATGATCGAAGCCGGTGATTCCGCCGTCTTTGACCTTGAGGTCACGAACCGGGGAGACACCGGGACGTGCCTTCTCAACTACTGGACCTTCCGCGGCACCGACAACTGGAAGATCAGGTTTGAGGACGGTGATCGCGAGGTCTATCGAATGCTGATTCCAGCCGGCGAGACGAAGACCGTTCGACTGGTGGTCGAGACCTCCGGCCATGCCGCGGTTGGGGAGTATCCCATCCGGGTTGGAATCGGCACGGGCACAATATGGCTCTATGTCAAGATCACAAAGACCCACAGCGGCGAGACTGGAACCCTTGAGGCTACTGTGGTGGACAAGGAAGGTAACGTGGTGAAGGGCGCCGAGGTGAGCATCTACGACGGCGACAGACGGGTCGAGGGGATGCTCACGACCGCCGAAGGCAAGGTGAGCATTGGGGTCCCGATGGGCACCTATACCGCCACCGTCACCAAACCAGGATATCGCCCATGGGAGAAGAAGAATGTTGATATCAGGATTGGCCGGACGACTGATCTTGGGATTGTACCGCTCGATAAGGAGAACTTTTTCGCTGAACTCCGGGTGAAATCTCCCTCCAGGGTAGCGACGGTTGGTGCAAATCCTCAGTATGAGATGATCCTGAAGAACACCGGCAAAAACGATGACACCTACACTCTCTCCATCCTCGACCTCCCTGAGCAGTGGTATGCCCGGTTCAAGGAGAGCCGTGATACCCCCGAGGAGATCTCCGAGATCTACATCCCGGCCGGTGAGGAGAAGTCTCTCTATCTCGATCTCATCCCACCCTACTCGGTCGATATTGGGGAGTACAATTTCACAATGGTGATCGGTTCGGCCGCCCGAGAGTATGAGGAGATTCTGACGCTCCGGCTCCGCGGCTCCTACGACATGCGGACCTACACCAAGAGTTACCGCCATGAGATCAACCGCGGTGACACTCTCACATTCGATATGACCGTCTCGAACGTTGGTATCGGGGGAACACTGACAAACATCGATGTCAATATGAGCGTGCCGGATGGATGGCGGGTGACCGTCGACCCGGCATCGGTCGCGAGCCTCGGGCCCGGCGAGCGGGCAACGTTGAAGGTGACGGTGGTCCCGCCGGCTGATATCGTCGCCGGGGAGTACAAGATCATCGCCGTAGTGAAGAGCGATCAGGCTGAACGAGAGGACGAGTAC
The DNA here is from genome assembly GCF_001512385.1 of Methanoculleus sp. DTU007. Classification (NCBI taxonomy): domain Archaea; kingdom Methanobacteriati; phylum Methanobacteriota; class Methanomicrobia; order Methanomicrobiales; family Methanomicrobiaceae; genus Methanoculleus; species Methanoculleus sp. DTU007. The sequence goes on from NZ_LFRO01000097.1 coordinate 5,697, forward strand.
CGGATTGTTGTGAAGGAGCAGTCTTACGTCGCGCTGCTCGGCCTCCTGGTGATGGTCGGAGTTGCCGCGGGGCTCTGGTATATGTTCAGGAAGTACGGGCGGCGGTGAGGTCGAGCCTCCCCCTGCTCTATTTTCGCCCAAATCAAGTCTGTCTCCTCAGGTGTCAGAAATCCCAAGCGAAGGATCAGCCCCGAGTTCACCGGTCCCTTCAAAGGTTATCCCGGCGGTTGAGCGCCTCGATATGATTACAGTCTTTCAGTGCGGTGTTAATGGGCTAATTAGCAGTCGTAATCTTTGATGCATTACTCAATATAGCGTCTCACGCTACCGCAGATGTCTATCCGGGAAACCATTATCCCAATCTTGTGGCATCATTCACCAGCATGACTGCAGTGTGCATTGACACGAACCTCTTTATCGAGCTCTATGAATCTGGCGAGGATCCAATGGAGATCTTCCTTGATATCGGGGCACTTAAAGAGCATCTCGTCTTTCCCGATATCATCATCGATGAGTTCCTCCGCAACCGCTCAAAAGTTCTCGACCGGGTCGCAGATACCATACGAAGATGGGAGACCGAGGAGGTCCGCCTGCCGTCCATCATACGGGGGAACCCGAACGTTGCAGTGCTGCAACGGGCCGGGGAGGAGTACAACCGTGCTGCTGACGCCCTCTACAACGACATCCAGGATATGATTACCGGATTACTCGCTGATCCGGTGGCCCGGGCTTTCACCGAGCTCACCGGTGATCCGGCCGTGCGAATTCTTCGTCGGACGGAAGAACTCGTCAACCGGGCTCACCGTCGAAAACTCCTCGGCAATCCCCCCAAGTCTACCGGAACGGAGACCATCGGCGACGAACTCATCTGGGAGACGCTTCTGGAGAATCTTGGGGAGGACCTGGTCTTTGTCACCCGCGATCGGACATACCAATACCACACCGCCTATCTCGTGCAGGAATACCGGGAGAGGACCAAAAGCAACCTCACAATCACCGATAGGATATCCGATGCCTTGAGGCTCATCGAAAGACCCCCGTCCCAGGCGCTGATCAGGTTCGAAGGCTGGGAAGAGGAGGCCGGGAGGTAGGGCGCCTCAGATTGTCACTCGATGTATGCGAGAACCTTGCGCTTCATCGGGCCTTTGCTCGCAATGGTGCTGTAGGTCCACCGGGCAATCCTGCCGAAGAGGTCCTCCCGGCTCAGTTCCAGAAAGAGGGTGAGGGAGGGATTGAACTTGGACTTGAAGAGGTTCAAGTTCTCGTTGTTCGCCCCGATATTCTCCATCTTCCGGTATCCTTCTTTCTTTGCCTTCTGGAGGAGGAGCCATTGAAGATACTCGTTCCCCGGCAATGCTGTAATCTTTGGGGCTCCCACCCACAGGGTGAAGATCTTGTACTCCTGGGTGGCCTGCAAACCCGTCACGACGTCGTCGCCGTCGTAGAGGTAGTAGAGTCCGAGCTCGTCGGGGTACGCTCGAAAGAGATCCTCGAAGTAGGTCCGGCTGATCATCGGGATGTTCATCTCTGGTTCACTGAACCGCTCTGCGATCCTGGAGTAGAAGACCGAGAGGTCGGTGCTCTTCTCGAGACGGTAGCCGTTCTTCTCTACTTTTCTGAGTTTGGTCCGGAGGTTCGAGGAGAAGCCGTTCCAGATCTCCGCAAGCTGCGGCTCAAGGTCGATGACGTACGAGAAATGGATCCGCGCGTTATACCCCTCCCGGAGAAGAGGCCTGACGTCGATGAATCCCGGCACCTGGGTTATGGCGAGGTAGTTCGGAGCCAGAGCCGCGAGTTCTTCCTTGATGTCTTTCGCAACAATTGCCAGCATCGATTCCTTCTTGCTCTGTTTGGCAGTGTCGTAACGGCGACCCATAACGAACCCGAGATACGGTACTACCGATTGGAGAGGAGGTGGGGAGAGGAGGACGTTGAACCCGTGTATCTGCTTTTCAAAGAGCGGAAAGACGCAGATCAACTCGTTGCCCTTAAAGACCCCGTAGGGGAGAAATCGAAAGCCGGTGTGCTTCTCCGTAATCTTCAGAAAGTCCCATTTGTGGAAGAGGCGGCCTGAAGCGCTCTCATCTACAAAAGTATCCCAGACGTCGCCGTCTTCGATAAGTTCCGTCGTCATGGTCACACTCCCCCCATTCAGCATTTATGTTGATTCTGGGGGAATATTCATGACCTGTCATATATACGTTTCTCCCGAGGACCGATCTCGCCTGGCTATCGTGTTCGCCGAACCGACTCGGGGCAGGTTTGAGGGATCACAATCTTCAAATTGCCCCGGACACCACATAACAAGCGTATCCGTTGCGGACGCAAGGGCCCTGTTTGCGCGCCGCATAGGAGGACAGACCTGGGATGCTTACGGATCGGGAACTGGGGCGCTATCGGCGGCAGATCGCGATCTCACCGGCACCGGCCTCCTCCTCACCGACCGGCTCCTTGTCCGGGATGGATGGGCTGCTGCCATGACGACCTTGGCGGCCGAGCGGCAGGAAGACTGCAGAGCGTGTGGGAGCGTTCGGTGTTGAAACGAGGTAGAAAAGAATGCAGATTCGGGTCAGGACTTTCGCCCGGTTTCGGGAGATCCTCGGGGGCGACCTCGCGATCGATCTCCCCGACGGGGCGACAATGGCGGCGGTTCTCGCCGCGCTCCGGGGCCGTGCCGGAGAAGAAGGCGATGCAGTCTTTGATGAGAGTGGTGGACTCCGGGAATACGTGATACTGATGCACAACGGCAAGCGTGTGCGGCGCACCGAAGCCGCAACGCTCGCGCTCGCCGATGGCGACGAGGTTGCGCTCTTCCCGCCGGTTGCGGGCGGATGACGAAGGTATTAGCATGATCAGCGTAACAAGGGAGAACTTTGACATCAATGCAGTTATCGACCAGATAAGGAGGCCCGATATGGGCGCCCTGGTCACCTTCCTCGGCGTCGTCAGGGATGACGGCGGGATCGAGGAGATGGAACTTGAAGCCTACGAGGAGGTCGCGGTTAAAGAACTTGAGGCGATCCGGGACGAGGCATTTCGGAAATTCCCGATTGGGGCCGTCGAGATCGTCCACCGGATTGGACGGCTCCGGGTCGGCGAGAATATTCTCCTCATCGTCGTTGGCGCCGGCCACCGGAAGGAGGCCTTCGATGCTTGTGAGTATATCCTTGAGCGGATCAAGCAGAGTGTGCCGATCTGGAAGAAGGAGATCAGGAGCGAGGGTGAACGCTGGGTTCCGGGCGAATCAACCGGGGATGACGCATGATTCGGCTGCAATCGTGTCGGAAGGCTTACATCAGGGAGACCCAGCGCACGGTCCCGCCTGAAGAGACGCTCCGGCTTGCGCGGGCGCGACTCCCGGCAGCCGGGATCACCCGGGTTGCCGATATCACGAACCTCGACCGGATTGGAATCCCGGTCTTCTCGAGCATCCGGCCGACCGCCGAGGAGGGGGCGATCTCGGTCTATAACGGTAAAGGCGCCACCCCGGTTGAGGCTGAGGTCTCGGCGATGATGGAGGGGATCGAGCGCTATTCCAGTGAGATCAGGGATCGGGAGACCATCATCGGGCGGTACAGCGAGGTCTCGGCAGAGAGGACGGCGATCAATCCTGAGGACCTGATCCTCCCTCCCCTGGTTCCGGCTGATATGGCAATCCCCTGGGTTGAGGGGTACGATATCGTTCAGGAGGAAGAGGTGCTTGTTCCCGCTCATGCGGTCTTTCATCCCCTCCCGGTGACCTACGGGCGCCTCTTTAGGACCAACACGAACGGGCTTGCTTCAGGAAACACCCTCGAGGAGGCGACCTTCCACGCCCTGATGGAGGTGGTCGAGCGTGATGCCTGGTCACTTGTGGAGGTGACCCGGAACACCGGTCCCCGGATCGAGGGGATCGATAACGGCCTTGCTGCCGATCTGCTTGCGAAATTCGCGGCCGCCGGGGTCGAGGTCACCCTCAAGGACATCACGAGCGATATCGGGATCCCCACGGTGGCCGCAGTGGCCGACGACGTGGTGCTCAAGGATCCGACGCTTCTCACGATCGGGATGGGGTCGCACACGAGCGCCTATATTGCGGTCCTCCGGGCGCTCACGGAGGTTGCGCAGAGCAGACTGACGCAGATTCACGGTGCGAGGGAAGATACCGATAAGGCTGACATCCGTAAAAAGATCGGATACGAGCGGACGAAGCGGCTGAACCGGCACTGGTTCGCTGAGTGCGAGACGATCGAGTTCTCGTCCATGCCCTCGTTTGACAGCGATGACTTCCTCACCGACATCAACCATGTTATAGGCCGCCTGAAGAGTGCGGGGCTCTCCCGGGTGATCGTGGTCGACCTCACCCGACCGGAGATCGGGATTCCGGTCGTCCGGGTGATTGTTCCGGGGCTTGAGATGTATGCGATGGATCAGGACCGGATGGGGCGGAGGTGCCATGAAGCGCGGAGTCGTCGTCTTTCTCGGTCCCAGTTGTGACCTTGCGGCCGCCCGGGAGATCCTCGACGCCGATTACCGCCCTCCGGCAAAACGGGGCGACATAACCCGGGCCGTCGAAGATGGGGCACGGGTCATCGGGCTCATCGACGGCGTCTTCTTCCAGGACTGCGCGGTCGCCCATCGTGAGGTCCTTGCCGCGCTCCGGGCCGGGGTACGGGTCGTCGGCGCCTCCAGTATGGGAGCGCTCCGGGCCGCAGAACTGGACAGTCTTGGAATGGAGGGCGTCGGGGAGATCTACCGGGCCTATCGGGATGGGAGGCTCGTCGCCGACGACGAGGTGGCGCTTCTTTTCGACCCCGAGACGTTTGTGCCGCTCTCGGAGCCGCTCGTGAACATCCGGGCGACAATTCAGCGGGCGCTTGAGTGCGGCGCGATCGGGGCCGATGCAGCCAAGGCGCTCCTTGACGCGGCCCGGGGGCTCTACTTCCCCGACCGGACCTACGATGCGATCGTCGAGGCCGCTGAAGGAAAAGCCTACCCAAAAGATCTCGCTCGATTCCTGGCCTTTGCCGAAGAGCATCCCGTCGACAGGAAACGGGAAGACGCTATTTTAGCGCTCCGATACATCAGAGATATCACCGAAGGCGTTGAACCGGCCGGTTCAACGCTCCCACCCGGAGCGCCGTAGGAATATATCTCTCCCCGGGTTGAGTTCTGTGTGGCGGTGGGGAATTTCTCCCACCGCGGGGGAGAAGAGAGCAGCCGGGACCCGGGGCGACCCTTTCCATCATCTCCGTCGTAACCCCGGTACCCATTGATAGCCGGGAACAGCTCCCTGACTGGACCACACAGGGATGTACTCAAGAAAGATACCCAGGATGCACCGGGTACAGGCAGCACCAGACTCATGGCACCCACGCAGATCTATTCCCGCCTGAAATCGGTATCCTGACCGGGTGCATCCTGCTCCAGCACCACCAGTGGGGAGATAAGCATATCAGGGGGGATTGACCCCCTTTTGAGCGGCTCTCCTGCAACCCATCTCCCTGACCCACACAAAAGGATCCCCCGGGGCGGTACGCCCCGGGGATCTCTTCCTGGGCGCTATCCATTCCATACTTCTGCTGCCCGAAGTCCTGCTTTAACACGCTTTCCCGGTGAACACACCAAGTCAAGAGGGGAGGTTCGCGAAGTCGCTGCGCAGCATCTTCAGGGCGTACTTCTCCCGGTCGATCTCTCTCCTCGTACGGAATCCAGCCGGCGAAAGACCTCAAGCGGCGGGCACCACCCCTGCACGGTATGCTGCAGCAGAAACGGCAGGACCAGACCCGGCAAGATCAGCCATCGCTGGAGCGGATTGAGGCGAAGGTGGATAGGATCGAGAAGGTTCTCGATGGGATCTCCGAGTGAGCGTCAAAAAAAGATTGGGTACAGGTAGGACGTGCAGTAACACACTGCGGGGTAGGACGGACGAGGCGCAGGCAGGTTCCATCGTCGCCTGGCCACGTATTAGTAAGAATTCACCATATAATAATGTTTACCTGTTATAACAAAAATTGGCATTCGTAGCAATAACCCTCTTTCCCGCTACCCTGAACGCTCAAGGGAGAGCAGCCTGGCCAATCCCCCGATACGGTCGCGGCGTGCCTCTTTGTTCGGGTAACGCCTCGCATCGTAGTCCGGGTGGTCCTTCTCATGGGCGCGCCGTCTGGACCTGCAGAGAAATAAAACCGGTGTCTCGCGCAAGATGGGCTGGTGCGGACCTGCCATGCCCTGCTCCAAATGGAAGGTTTTTCTACCCGGCACCCCTTCCTTCAAAGGGTGATGTTATGGCGATTGACTGGTATCGTGAGTTTGTTGACTTAGACCACACTCCTGGGCCGGATGAACTTGTAGCCCTCTACTACTTCGAGCCGGCGGCAGGGATCAGCCGCGAGGAGGCGGTGGGGAGAATCGCCTCCGAGAGTTCGACCGGGACCTGGACCACGCTCTTTACTCTGCCTCCCCGGATGCGGGCTCTCCAGGCGAAGGCGTTTGAGATCGAGGGGAACTACGTAAAGATTGCCTATCCGCTCGCCCTCTGGGAGGAGGGGAATGCCGCCCAGCTCTTAAGCGGGATTGCCGGGAACGTCTTCGGGATGAAAGCGCTTGACAACCTCCGCCTGATCGATGTCTCTCTCCCGGCTGAGTATCTCCGTCACTTCAAGGGGCCGCATTTCGGCATCGAGGGGATCCGGGATATGATGAAGGTCCGTGGACGGCCGCTCACGGGTGCGGTCCCGAAACCGAAGGTGGGGTTCACGGCAGAGGAGCACGCCGAGGTCGGCTACGAGACCTGGATGGGCGGATTCGACTTCGTCAAGGACGATGAGAACCTGACGTCCCTCTCGTTCAACCGGTTCGAGGACCGTGTCCGGGCGATGGCGAAGATGCGCGATCGGGCCGAGCAGGAGACCGGCGAGAGAAAGTCCGCGTTCATCAACATCACGGCCGATACGGAGACGATGAAGAAACGGGCCGAGATGCTTGCCGATTACGGCTGGAACTACGCGATGATCGACGTCGTGGTCGCCGGGACGGCGGCTGTTGCGACCCTGCGGGACTACTGTTCCGATCTCGGGCTTGCCATCCATGCCCACCGGGCGATGCACGCAGCCTTCGATCGGACCGAGAAGCATGGGATCACGATGCAGTTCCTGGCGAAGGTGATGCGCCTTATCGGTGTCTCGCAGATCCACACCGGAACCGCTGTCGGGAAACTGGTCGGCACCCGGGCGGAGGCCACGCTGCTCGCGGACATTCTCCGGGAGAAGCACATAAACGCCGTCGACCACATGGCCCTTGAGCAGGACTGGGGCAAGATCAAGAATGCCTTCCCCGTCTCGTCGGGCGGTCTCCACCCTGGGCTTGTGCCCGACGTGCTCGACATCTACGGCACAGAACTCGTCCTCCTTGTCAGCGGCGGCATCCATGGCCACCCGAAGGGCACCCGGGCGGGCGCCGAGGCGGTCATGCAGGCGATCGAGGCCTGGAAGGATGGGGAGACGCTCGAGGAGAAGGCGAAGAAGGCTCCCGCACTTGCGGAGGCGCTGGAGAAGTGGGGGTATTATAAGCCGAAGTGAAGGGGATTCGAATACTATCTCGATTGAACGACTGTAAACTGTAAATATCTAGCGTACGAGCCTGAAGTTGCGAGTAAGCCACGATGGACTGGGTGACTGAAGCGGGGAAAAAGCCCCGTGCAGTGGACTGTGGTGGCAATCGTATTTTGGGGAGGGGCTGACGGGGAGGGGGGAGTATCCCCCCANNTGTCCCCACCCCCCTCTTGGCGATACCCCATGGAAAGCCGGGCCCGGAATCTCGGAAGGACGAATTCTAACTCACTCACAATTTTTATGGAAAACAGTCCTGATTTTCCAGGGCAGCCTTGACACAACTGCGTAGCCTCCACCCGATTTCCCTAGGTATCACCACGAATTGCCCCCGCTGCAGGGGCGGGGATGATCAAGTGCCGCATGAAATTTTCAAGTAGTCTGACCACCAGGTGGTGATTCCACTACGAAGGGACACATTTTTGAATCCCCTCACGCCCTCACCGGCCGGTGCCGTTCAGTGCTCCCTTCCAGAGCCGCCGTCTCCCCGGCGTGTATCTTCTCAGCCAGCCTCTCAAGCCCTTCGCGGAATTCGTCGATGTAGCCCTGCATCGAGAGGCTGCCTTCAGGAAACGGGCAGTCGATGTCGTAGAGCCGCTCGATCATGGGATCAGATGGGAGGAGGTCGACGGCGATCCCGGTCTCCTCCATGACCTCGACCATGGCCTTCCGGAACGGCCCGATGCAGTAGGCAAGCCTGTGGCGATAGGTCTCGCGGGTCTTCTCAAGGTAGCCTTTGAGCCGGTAAACCTCGATCCGGTGGAAGTCCCGCCGGATCCGCTCGTCCGTGGTCTTGCCGAGCATGTAATGGTAGTTCTGGTAAGGATACATGCACTCGAGCTCCGCAGGGACGGTTCCGCAGGTGCCGAAGATGACGATATGGTAGTCCTCCGGGGCAAGGACGCCATCGATGATCCGCCGGAAGAGTTTGTGGCTCGGGCTCTGGCTGTAGGGTTTCCGCACGGCGCAGGGGAGAAAGAGGCCGATCTCCCTTGGTGCCACCTGGTAGTCGTCGATGATGAACCGATACGCATCCTCGAACTCTTTACGGTAGAACGGCGGGTCGTATATCTCGATCAGATTCCCATGCCTGTCCTGCACAACCTCGACGACACGGTGGCTCCCCGTCGCACCCGGCCTCATCCGATCCTTCTGCATAAAAACGATCCCTTTCTTGTATATACAGATTGGACCGGGAAAACCAAAAAGAGTGGCCCTGCAATGGGTTTGACGGTACGTCCTCCAGCTCAGCCGCGTCTCGGGCTTGGCTAATTATGCTTATTTAAATTTTATGATCCGCAAACGGCTATGAGGTCAGACGACAAACTGATCTGCATAAGTCAATGAAGAAGATCATCATCAAGGGAGCCCGGGAGCACAACCTCAACAATATTAGTGTCGAACTCCCGCGCGACCGGCTCATCGTCCTCACCGGTGTATCCGGATCGGGGAAATCCACGCTTGCCTTCGATACCATCTATGCCGAAGGGCAGCGACGTTACGTGGAGTCGCTTTCCGCCTACGCGCGGCAGTTTCTCGGGCTGATGCAGAAGCCGGACGTCGATAGCATCGACGGCCTCTCGCCTGCAATCTCCATCGAGCAGAAGACGACCTCCAAGAACCCCCGGAGTACCGTCGGCACCGTCACCGAGATCTACGATTACCTGCGGCTCCTCTTCGCCCGGATAGGGACGCCGTTCTGCCCGGAGCATCATATCCCTATCGAGGCCCAGTCACCGGAGAAGATCGCCGACCGCATAGCCTCCACGATGGCCGGGACGGTCACAATCCTCGCCCCGATCGTCCGACAGAAGAAGGGTACTTACCAGCAGCTCTTCAAGGACCTCGACCGCGAGGGCTACACCCGCGTCCGGGTCAACGGCGAGATCCACCGGACCGACGAGGAGATCACCCTTGAACGCTACCGTAAGCACGACATCGATCTGGTCATCGATCGTCTCTCTCTTGACGAGCGGTCAAGACTCGTCGAGGCGATCGAGAACGCCCTTGCGAAGTCCGAAGGACTCGTCATCGCTCTCGACGAGGACGGCAACGAAGAGATCTTCTCGGCGCTCATGGCCTGCCCGATCTGCGGGATTGCGTTCGAGGAACTTCAGCCCCGGATGTTCTCCTTCAACAGCCCATTCGGCGCCTGTGAGGAGTGCAACGGGCTCGGGATCAAGATGGAGTTCGATCCCGACCTGATCATCCCGGACAAGAGCAAGTCCATCGCCGAAGGCGCCGTCGCGCTCTACCGGAACTTCCTTGACGGTTACCGGAATCAGTACCTCAGCGCCGTCGCAAAACACTTTGGGTTCTCGGTCTTAACACCGATCAAAGACCTCACCGAGGAGCAGTACCAGGTGCTGATGTTCGGCTCACCCGAGCACCTCCGCCTCTCGATGAGGATGAAGAACGGGGACACATGGTCGCGTTCCGGGACTTGGGAAGGGCTCGCCCCGCAGGCTGAGCGGCTCTACAACCAGACCAAGTCAGAATACCGGCGTCACGAACTCGAGAAGTTCATGCGGGTCCTCCCCTGTCCGAAGTGCGGGGGCAAAAGACTCAAAGATAAAGTCCTCGCCGTGAAGGTCGCCGGGAAGTCCATCGTCGATGTAACCGACCTCTCGGTCACGAAAGCGCTCTCGTTCTTCCGGACGCTGGACCTCACCGAGAGCGAGCGCGAGATTGCACGACAGATCCTAAAAGAGATCATCGCCCGGCTTGAGTTCCTGGAGCAGGTCGGTGTCGGCTACCTGACACTCTCGCGGAGCGCCGGGAGCCTCTCCGGCGGGGAAGCCCAGAGAATACGCCTTGCGACACAGATTGGGTCGAACCTGACCGGGGTCCTCTACGTTCTCGACGAGCCCTCCATCGGGCTGCACCAGCGTGACAACAGGAAACTTCTCGAGACCCTGCAGCACCTCCGCGACCTCGGCAACACTCTTGTCGTGGTGGAGCACGACGAGGAGACGATCCGGAGCGCCGACTGGGTCGTGGATATGGGACCCGGGGCCGGGCTCCACGGCGGCAACGTCGTCGCGGAAGGGCCGCCGGAGGCTATCGCGGCAAACCCGGCCTCGCTCACGGGCCGCTACCTCTCCGGCGACCTCAAGATCGAGGTCCCCAAGACCCGCCGGCGGAGCGACCGGTTTATCCGTCTTGCGGGCTGTCGGGCGAACAACCTCAAGAATATCGATGTGAATATCCCCATCGGCGTCCTGACGGTCGTCACCGGGGTCTCGGGTTCGGGGAAGTCCACGCTCATCTACGAGACGCTTTACCGGGCGCTGATGCAGAGGCTCTATAAGTCGCGGGAGCCACCGGGAGAGCACGAGAGCCTCACGCTCGACGACGAGATCGATAAGGTGATCGTCATCGATCAGAGCCCCATCGGGCGGACGCCGCGCTCAAACCCGGCGACCTATACCAAGGTCTTTGATGAGATCCGGAAGGTCTTTGCGGAGACCAAGGAGGCGAAGGTCCGTGGATACAATCCCGGCCGGTTCTCGTTCAACGTCAAAGGCGGACGGTGCGAGGCCTGCCAGGGCGAGGGGCTCATCAAGATCGAGATGAACTTCCTCCCCGATGTCTACGTCGAGTGCGAGGAGTGCAAAGGGACTCGCTACAACCGCGAGACCCTCGAGGTGAAATACTGGGGCAAATCCATCGCCGATGTCCTCGATATGAGCGTCGAGGAGGCGATTGAACTCTTTGAGAACGTTCCCTCGATCAGGAGCAAACTCGAGACGCTCTCAAGGGTGGGGCTTGGCTACATCAAACTCGGCCAGAGTTCCACCACCCTCTCGGGCGGCGAGGCCCAGCGGATCAAACTGACCCGGGAACTCTCAAAACGGGCCACAGGGAAGACGATCTACCTCCTCGACGAACCGACGACCGGGCTGCACTTCCAAGACGTGAAGAATCTGATCAGCGTCCTCGATGATCTGGTGGCCCGCGGGAACACGATGGTTGTGATCGAGCACAACCTGGATGTCATCAAGTCCGCCGATTACATCATCGACCTCGGCCCCGAAGGCGGGGACGCCGGCGGCGAGATTGTCGCTACGGGAACCCCGGAGGAGGTCGCTCTGGTCGAGAGGAGCCACACGGGTGCGTTCTTAAAGGAAATCTTAAAATCACCATGATCGAGACCCAGACCCTTCCAACCGAGCCCGGCTGCTACCTTTTTTTTGATAGCACAGGGACCATCATCTACGTCGGGAAGGCAAAGAATCTCCGGCGCCGCGTGTCGAGTTACTTCTCCCGAAACGACCTCGACCCAAAGACCAAAAGGCTCGTCGCCGCGATCGCCGGGATCGACTTCATCGTCACCGATACCGAGGTCGAGGCGTTCATCCTCGAGAACACCCTGATCAAGAAGCACCAGCCGAAGTACAACATCGACCTCAAGGACTCGAAGAGTTACGCCTACATTCACGTCACCGACGAGCCCTACCCGCGAGTCCATGTTGCCCGGGGGACTGACGGGAACGGCCGGTATTACGGGCCGTTCGTCTCCGCCCGAGAGCGTGACGACCTCCTCCGGCTGCTAAAATCGCTCTTTGGGCTCCGGTCGTGCCGCCGCCTCCCCCGGCGTCCGTGTCTCCGGGCGCATATCGGCTCGTGCAGCGCCCCCTGTACAGGAAGGATCAGCGAGGAGGACTACCGTGAGCGGGTGAGAAGGGCCGAAGCGGTCCTCAAAGGAGATATCACCGGGCTCATCCGTACGCTCCGGGAGGAGATGGCAGCACATGCAGAGCGGCAGGAGTACGAGCGGGCGATGGAACTCCGTGACCAGATTGCGGCCCTCGAGAGCCTGCGCGAACGCCAGCACGTCGACCGGCAGAAGACCTACAATGAGGATATCGTCAACTATATCGTGAGCGAGGGAACGGTCTATCTGATGCTCTTCAACGTCGACCGGGGAACGCTCTCGGGGAAGCGCGAGTATACCTTCGATGAGACGGAAGGGTTTCTTGAGGAGTTCCTCGCCCGCTACTACGCCGACCACGAGCCGCCGGAAGAGGTGATCCTGCCCGTTCCGGTCGACGATGCGGTCGCCAGTTACCTCTCGCACCTTCGGGGCGGCAAAGTCAGGGTGATCGTGCCGCAGCGGGGCGAGAAGAAGAATCTGCTCGACCTGGTTCGAAAGAATGTCGAGATTGCGTTCTTCGGCGACCGGATCAAACTGGACGAGCTCAAACGCCGACTGCACCTCCCGGAACTCCCGGTCGCGATCGAGTGCTTCGATATCTCCCATCTCTCCGGGACGGCGATGGTGGGTTCGATGGTCCGGTTCCTCTGGGGGAAGCCTGATAAGAAGAATTACCGACGGTTCCGGATACGGACGATCGAGGGCATCGACGACTTTGCGGCGATTGCCGAGGTGGTCCGCCGGCGGTATACGCGCCTCCGGAAGGAGGGGGGCGAACTTCCCGACCTGATCCTCATCGACGGCGGGAAAGGGCAGCTTGCGGCGGCAACTGCGGTGCTCAAGGACCTCGGGATCAAGGTCCCGATCGCGGCCATCGCGAAGCGCGAGGAGGAGATCTTCGTGCCAGGCTTCTCCCATCCCCTGCCGCTTGAGCGGCACGAGAGGGCGTCGCTCTTCCTCCAGGAGATCCGCGATGAGGCGCACCGGTTTGCGATCACGTATCATAGGAACCTGCGAAAGAAGACGATAGCACCATGACGACGGCGTTTCACCTGAAAGCAGATTTTAAGCCAACCGGTTCGCAACCCGAAGCGATCCGACAACTCGCCGACGGAATCAATCGCGGCGAGCAGTACCAGACTCTTCTCGGGGTCACGGGGTCGGGGAAGACCTTCACGATAGCAAATGTCATCGAGGAGGTCCAGATGCCCACCCTTGTCATCGCCCACAACAAGACCCTCGCGGCCCAGCTCTACAACGAGTTTAAGTCGTTCTTCCCCGAGAACCGGGTGGAGTACTTTGTCTCCTACTACGATTACTACCAGCCAGAGTCCTACATCCCGAAGCGCGACCTTTACATCGAGAAAGATGCCCAGATCAACCCCAAGATCGAGCAGATGCGCCTCGCGACCACCGCATCGGTCCTTTCTCGCCCCGACACCATCGTTGTCGCCTCGGTCTCCTGTATCTACGGTCTCGGGAACCCCGCGAACTTCCAGGGGATGGGGTTTGAGGTGAAGGTCAGCGATCGGATGCGGCGGGACGATATCATCAGGAGACTCATCGATATCCAGTTCGAGCGAAATGATCTTGAACTCATGCCGGGCCGGTTCCGCGTAAAGGGCGATACCATCGATATCATCCCCGGTTACTTCAACAACATCATCCGTATCGAGCTCTTCGGAGACGAGATCGACCGTATCAGCGAGATCGATAAGACCTCGGGAGAGCGGCTGGAGACGATGGACTACTTCTTCGTCTACCCGGCCAGGCACTTCGTCGTTCCAGACGAAGTAAAAGAGCGGGCAATCGCCTCTATCGAGCAGGAGCTCGAGGAATGGCTCCCGAATCTCGGCATGCTCGAGGCGCATCGCCTTCGGCAGCGGACCCTCTACGACATCGATATGATCCGCGAGACCGGGACCTGCAAGGGTATCGAGAACTACTCGCGCCACTTCGACGGGAGAGCGGCCGGCGCGAAACCCTACTGCCTGCTGGACTACTTCCCGAAGGATTTCTTGATGGTTATCGACGAGAGCCACCAGACCCTGCCCCAGATCCGCGGGATGTACCGCGGCGATTACTCGCGGAAGAAGACTCTCGTGGAGTATGGGTTCCGTCTTCCCTCGGCGTTCGACAACCGGCCGCTGAAGTTCGATGAGTTCTCGGAGTATATGCGAAACGTCATCTTCGTCTCGGCGACCCCGGGGGACTACGAACTGAAGCGTTCGAGCGTCGCCGAGCAGATCATCCGGCCGACGGGGCTCGTGGATCCATCGGTTGAGGTCCGGCCGATCGAGGGGCAGATCCCGGACGTGGTAGCGGAGATCCGCACCACCATCGAACGCGGCGACCGTGTACTCCTGACGACCCTCACAAAACGGCTCGCCGAGGAACTCACGGAGTACCTGGCCGACCAGGGAATCAAGACCCGCTACCTTCACTCCGAGATCGACACACTCGAACGGACCGAGATCATCCGCCAGCTCCGCCTCGGGAAGTTCGACGTCCTTGTCGGGATCAACCTCCTGCGGGAAGGCCTCGATATCCCTGAAGTCGGGTTCGTCGGGATCCTCGACGCCGACAAGGAGGGTTTCCTCCGCGACGCAAGAAGCCTGATCCAGACCATCGGGCGGGCCGCCCGGAACGCGAACGCGAAGGTCGTGCTCTACGCCGACACCATGACCGACTCGATCAAGAAGGCGATGGCCGAGACCGAGCGGCGGCGCACAATGCAGCTTGCGTACAACGCCCGCCACGGCATCACGCCGCAGACGATCAGAAAGCCGATCCGCGAAAAAGAGGTCGATATCACCGATGTCAAGCACGTCCCGAAGTCCGAGATCCCAAACCTGATCATCGAGCTCGAGGCCGAGATGCGGGAGGCGGCGGAACGCCTGGAGTTCGAGCGGGCGATTGCACTTCGCGATACGATCAGGAGGCTGCAGGAAGGGAAGCGGCAGTAGGGGAACCGGGGTTGAGAGGAGAGGGCTCTAAATTGCCGTTGGATGTGGGTCTAAGAGGGTCCGCAACGGGAAATGTGGGAACTTTCCTTGTTTTAGGCGAGGGTGCGTTGAGGCGATAATAAAAACCGGTACAGTGGACCGTGGGGGTATCGCCATTGGGGGGTGGGGACAGGGGAGGGG